>JAOUFX010000280.1 GCA_029857975.1 Deltaproteobacteria bacterium
TCCAAAACGTTCTAGGCCCCAATGAGGTCAGGTTGCGCCTATTGTCCCATCATTATCGATCGCAATGGGAATTCACCGGCTGGGAAATTGAAAAATTCAAGGAAATGACCGGCCTTTTCAAGGCGGCGTGGCAGGCCGAGTCGGATATTGGAGAGGCCTTTGATTATTCAAGCCATGAGAAAGCATTCTTTGAGGCGATGGATGACGACTTCGATACTCCCAAGGCGATTGAAGCCATTCTAGAATTGGCCGGGGGAATCAAGGAATCCAGCGGACGGGACCTCTCCGGCGCAAAAGCTTTTCTGAACAGGGCCTTTAATATCCTGGGATTGGTAATGGAGTATGAATGAGATAGATTTTAAGGGAAAAACCATCCTCGTGGTGGGAGCCCATCCCGACGACAACGATTTCGGGGCGGGCGGCACGGTAGCCAAAGCTTCCAGGCAGGAGGCAACAGTCATCTACCTCATCGCCACCACGGGCCAGAGGGGAAGCTCTGACCACAGCATGACCCCCGAGAAGCTATCGGATATTCGAAGGAAGGAACAAAGAGATGCGGCCGGGTTCCTGGGGGTGCGCAAGGTTCATTTCCTGGACTATGTGGACGGGGAACTTGTCCCGGATATCCGGTTAAAGGAACAAGTTGCATTCCATATCAGACGGTACAGACCGGACATTGTCTTCACCATGGATCCCAGCTTCTTCTACTTCAAAGACTACGGTTTTGTGAACCATTCTGACCATCGTGCCATCGGGGAAGCGACGCTGGATGCGTCCTATCCGCTGTCCCGGGACTGGTTGTCTTTCCCAGAACACGCTAAAGCGGGTTTGGAGCCCCACAAGGTCAAGGAACTTCTTTTCCACAGCTTCGTTCCCGAAAATGCCAACTTTTACGTGGACGTGACGGACACCTTTGACGCCAAAATCAAGGCTCTTGCCCTTCACAAATCACAGGTTCCTGACATTTCAGAGATAAGGGAGAGGATGCAGACCCGAGCCGAAGCTGCGGGGCGGTTGGCCGGATGCAAATATGCCGAAGCCTTCGTGCGACTTCACTTGCCCGAGTGAATCGATTCTTTTGCCCGCCGTCCCCTCCGCCGTTTTTCCCTCACGCCGCATTCCGTCTCACGATAGACAATTTTGTTCGTCCCACTTGTCCGAGGTACCGTGTCCGAGGTACCGGACGCCTTAGAAGGTGGAAGGCCCTATTATTATTGAATGTGGTTAGTATTTCTTATTAGGTGTAAGGCCAGGCCATGATCCAGGATGATCCGTGGTCCGGGACGTTATTGCAAACGTTGCATTGATGGTCCCAATTGCTTGAAACTTATAGAATCCTTTTATGGCTAAAACCCCTGAAAGCCGGTCAAAGAGTTTCCTATTTAGAGGTCTCGATTCGAACATCCTCGTCGGTATGGTCAGCGACCGGTATGCCGGGTGGATCAGGACTAATCGAGTATCGGTGTCAGTGTGAGTGTGAGCAACGGATAAAGAACGTATAGCGCATGGAGCAAAGGGCATAGAGTATAAGGCATGGAGCATGGCGCATAGCGTAAAAAACAAATCTATTTTAATTGATCGCGGATGAGGGACCCGTCATGGAAAATGATTACGACATAAGAAGGGATTACCCGCAGGAGTCTTTATATCAAGGCCAGGCGGTCAGCAATGGCCAGGCCGGAACGGGTCGGCAGTAAAATCCCATCTTGTATTACGATGTAGCCCGCATCCGATAAATCAGCCAGCATTGGCCCTTTTGTGGCCAGAAGGTCTTGTTGATATTCTTCTGAGAAATCTTTTAGGTGCAACCCCAATTTGGTGCGCAGGGCAAGGAAAAAGGCTTCGAAGCCAAGTTGCTCCCGGGTGAGAATTTCATCTGATTGGATGGGAGCATTTCCGGTTTTGAGGTCGGCTATATAATGGTCCAGTAAGCGATGATTCCACCAGCGGCGATTTCCGCGAAAAGAATGGGCCGAGGGTCCAAGTCCGAGGTAAGGGGTGTGGTTCCAGTATTTTTGGTTATGCCGGGAAGCATACTCCATTCCCCGGGCGAAGTTGGAAACTTCGTAGTGGATATATCCGGCTTCTTCGAGTCTTGCGGATGTTTTCATAAAAAAATTATACTGCAGGTCTTCCGGGGGAAGAGACCATTCCCCTTTTTGCTGCCGGGATGAGAAAGGGGTGCCAGCTTCGACCGTGAGCTGATAACAGGAGATATGCTCCGGGGCAAAATTCACAGCCCGCGCTAAGGTAGCCAGCCATGATTCCATTTCCTGCCCGGGGACGCCGTAAATTAAGTCCATCCCCAGATTGTCAAAGCCGGCTTCGCGGGAAGTTAGGATCGAGGATATGGCTTGGTCCAGGGAGTGCCTCCGCCCTAAAAAATTCAGGATCTTGGAGTCGAATGATTGGACCCCTACATTGAGACGATTGACCCCGCTGGCCCTTAAAGATTGGAGGTAGGCTGTACTCAAATCTGCCGGGTTGGCTTCCAGAGTGATTTCGGCATCGGGGACCAGCTGGAAATTTTGGCGGATTCTTTCCAGGATCGCCTGGATTTGATGCGGGAGAAGCACAGAAGGAGTTCCTCCTCCAATGTAAACCGTTTCCAATTGGTTGAATTGATCGCGGGCCATCTCCATTTCTTGGAAAAGGGCCTTCAGGTAATCGGAGATGAACGAGAGATTTGTTTCCGAGTAAAAGGTGCAGTAAGGGCATTTCGTCCGGCAGAAGGGAATATGAATATAGAGACCCGCAATCTTCCGGTTGCCGATCGGGGTTTGCCGATGAAAGTTTTTTCTTTCTGCAGTGCCCATGACTCATGAATCCGAATCAGATTTTAAAACAGCCAGGAAGGCACTTTGGGGGATGGTGACCGAACCGATCATCTTCATCCGTTTCTTACCCTTCTTCTGTTTTTCCAACAGTTTGCGCTTGCGGGTAATATCCCCCCCGTAGCACTTGGCGGTTACATCCTTGCGATAGGGAGAGATCGTCGTCCGGGCGATAATTTCGCCTCCGATCGCCCCCTGGATGGCCACTTTAAAAACCTGGCGGGGGATCTCTTCTTTCAACCTTTGGCAAGCCTGAAGGGCACGGGGCCGGGCATTATCGCGGTGGATAATTTGCGAAAGCGCATCCACTTTTTCGCCATTGACTAAAATATCCAACAAAATGAGGTTACCCTCCCGGTAATCGATGAGATCATAATCAAAAGATCCGTACCCCTGGGTCAGGGTTTTAAAACGGTCATAAAAATCATAAATTACTTCCGCCAAAGGTAGCTCATAGGATAATTCCACCCGGCCAGGCCCCGGGTAATGGAGAGTGGAGTTCACCCCCCGCCTTTCCGTACAGAGTTTCATGATTGCCCCCAGGTACTTTTCCGGCATCATCATGTGGGCCCGGATATAAGGTTCCTCGGTTTTGGCGATAGAAACAGGGTTGGGGTAATGAGCCGGGTTGTCGATGTACAGTACAATTCCGTCTTTTAAAGTGAAACGGTAACGGACACTCGGTACGGACAGGATAATGGAAAGATTATACTCTCGTTCCAGCCTTTCTTGAACCACTTCCAGGTGGAGAAGACCGAGAAAGCCGCAACGAAAGCCCTGACCCAGCGCCAGGGAGGAGTCCTTTTGATAGGTGAAGGCGGCATCGTTCAATTTATACTTTTCGAGGGCGACAGCCAAATCCTCATAGTCATCAGAGGCGATGGGATAGATAGAGGAAAATACTACGGGTTTCACATCCTTAAAACCTGCCAGAGGCTGGAGGCAGGGCCTATCGTCGCGGGTAATCGTGTCTCCAATTCGCACATCAGAGACGGTCTTTACACCGGCGATCAGATAGCCCACGTCCCCCGCGGAAATCTTATCAAGCTTATTCCGGTATAAAGAAAAGCGCCCGACTTCTTCAACCTTGTAGGTGGCCTGATTGGAAACGAAGCGGATCGTATCGCCGCTTTTAACCGAACCGTCAAAAATACGGCAGTGGATGATTGTTCCCCGATAGGGATCATACTTGGCATCGAAGATCAGGGCAGCCAGCGGAGCCTCCCCATCCCCTTGCGGTGCAGGAATTCTTCGGACGATGTTTTCCAGAATCTCTTCGATCCCAATTCCTTCCTTGGCTGAACAGCGAATGTGCGTATAGGGGTCCAGCCCCAATTCAGAGTCGATCTGTTCGATCACCCGTTCTACATCAGCAGTGGGGAGGTCAATTTTATTGATCACCGGGATAATCTCCAGGTTGTTTTCCATGGCCAGATAAAGATTGGCGATGGTTTGCGCCTGAACGCCCTGAGCGGCATCGATGAGAAGGAGGACGCCCTCACACGATGCCAGGGCGCGGGAGACTTCATAGGAAAAGTCCACATGCCCCGGCGTATCAATCAGGTTGAGGATATAGTCTTTCCCGTCTCGGGCGCGGTAGGGCAGGGTGACCGCCTGACTCTTGATCGTGATCCCCCGCTCGCGTTCGATGTCCAGGTTATCCAAAATCTGGTCTTGAAAATTGCGGTCTTCAACCACGCCGGTGTATTGAATCAGACGGTCGGCCAGCGTTGATTTTCCGTGATCTATATGGGCGATAATGCTGAAGTTACGAATGTTTTCCATCATCGTTGAAAGGTTCCCCTGCTACTGCCAGGACGAATCGGGTTCAAGAGTAAACTACGCCAATTTTGGGGATTCACCGTTTTCTCCCCAAAGCAAGTTTTTAAGATCGAGGTTCCTTTTTTTTGGGTGTAAGATCCTGGATTTCTTTTTGGATAGCCTGGCGTTCCGGCGCCTGTTCGTTGAAATGAGAGAAGGCTTTCTGAAAATGGATCAATGCGGTTTTGGGGTCTCCCATGGCTTTGTAGTAATAGCCAAAATTTTGATATGCCGGACCGAGCATATTCTTGGCCCCGTAGGCCATACCCAGGTGGTAATAGATTCCTGATAAGTTGGGATCCAGCCTCTTGGCGCGGAGAAGAGCTTGCAGCGCTTCATCGGGTAGCTTTTGCTCCGCATAAACCCTGCCCAAATTAAAATATATCAAGGGATCGAGTGGGGAAAGGAGGCGGGCACGTTCGAGGTATTTTTGGGCCTCCGGCAGGTTGGCTTTCAGAAGATAGGTGGTACCTAACTCCCGGAGTATTTCCCCATCCCGGGGCGCCAGAGAGGCTGCCCGGGAAAAACTTTCGATGGCTCGATCCAATCCCCCCATTCTTTTCTGAGCCAGACCTAAACCGAAGAATGCCTCTGGTTCATCTGGC
>JAOUFX010000281.1 GCA_029857975.1 Deltaproteobacteria bacterium
TTTATTGATGCCGGAATCCATAGCCACTTTGGGATTATGGTTGGAACAACTCCTGGCAGAAAGTACGGGTAAGGAAGGCACGGGGGTTTTGCCTGTGGACCGTGAACCCATTGGTTTTCCTTCCGCCTTCGGGAAGGATCGTCTGTTTGCCTACCTGCGGCTGAAGGATGAAGTTGATGTAAACCTTGAACGATTGGTCGACGAATTACGGAAGGCCGGCCAGCCAGTGGTAACCATCCAGATGGGGGATCGCCTGGATCTGGCCCAGGAGTTCTTTCGCTGGGAGGTGGCCACGGCTGCTGCCGGGTCCATTCTGAGGATCAATCCCTTTGATCAGCCCAATGTGCAAGAGAGCAAGGACAACACCAACCGTCTGCTGGCTCGGGTCCGCCAGGACGGGAAATTACCTGAAGTGACCGCCACTTTAGAAGAAGGTCCCCTGAGCTTCTATGCGACGGGAAAAGCCCGGCACGCTAAAGACCTACTTAAAACATTTTTGGCCCAAGCGCGGCCGGGCGAATTTTTTGCCCTGCAAGCGTACTTGCCCGAAGAGCCTAAGATCACTCAGACCCTACAAGCCATACGCAAGCAATTGCGAGACCGGCTGGGTTTGGCCACAACCCTCGGCTACGGTCCCCGTTTCTTGCATTCTACCGGACAGTTCCATAAAGGAGGTCCGAACACAGGCCTTTTCCTGCAACTGACTGCCGATGATGCCGAGGATGCCCCCCTTCCTGGAACCTCATATACTTTTGGCCTTTTTAAACGAGCCCAGGCCTTAGGGGATCTGGAGGCTCTTAAGAAACATGGCCGGAGAGTCGTTCGCGTTCACTTAGGGGCCGATGTAATCCAGGGGTTAGAGGCTTTCTCGCAATTTTTTGAAAAGGCTTGGGAGTGAAATTCAAAGCGGGAAAAATTTAAATTGAAAAGGCGATGCACCACGAATTTATTCTCTGGGTTCTCTGCGTTTAAAAAAAATAGATCAATTCAGGTTAAAGAAAGGAGGATGAAAAAATGAACCCTAAGATTTCAATCCTTGGTTTTGCCGGCAGTTTAAGGAAAGGTTCTTTTAATCGAGGTCTCTTGCGGATCGCAAAAGAATTGGTTCCTCAGGAAGCCGAATTGGAGATCTTCGATCTGGAAGGGATCCCTCCATTTAATCAGGACCTGGAAAACCAACCGCCGCAAAAGGTTAAAGAATTCAAAGCGAAAATCCGGGCCGCGGATGCAGTCCTGATTGTTACGCCGGAATATAATTATTCGATTCCGGGCGTCCTGAAAAATGCCATCGACTGGGCTTCCCGGCCCTATGGGGATAATGCCTTAGAGGGGAAGCCGGTGGCCTTAATGGGTGCGTCCATCGGCATGTTAGGAACAGCGCGCGCCCAATATCATCTGCGGCAATGTTTCGTCTGGCTCAACATGTATCCGCTGAATCAACCGGAAGTCATGGTGCCTTTTGCCGAGGAAAAATTCGATGCCAACGGCGCGCTGACCGACCAAAAAACAAAAGAAAAAATAAAAGAGTTGCTGGAAAGCCTGATCAACTGGACGCGCAAGTGGCTAAAGGTTTAAATGATACCGCCAGAAACCACCAGACCAGGCTATTCTGTCTAAATTTTCATCACTGCGCTATATTGTAAATCATTTTTTACTTGACACCCAGACTCCTTCCTTAAATAATTCACCTTGTTAAAAGCAAAGCTTTTAGGGAATGAATGGCGAAGGAAGAAAGGAAATTGTATGCCCCGGCGGGATGACCTTAAAAAAATAATGATTATTGGATCCGGCCCCATCGTGATCGGACAAGCATGCGAGTTCGATTACTCGGGGACCCAGGCCTGCAAGGCCCTGCGGAAACTGGGTTATAAGATCGTACTGGTGAATTCGAACCCGGCAACCATCATGACCGACCCGGGCATGGCTGATGCAACTTATGTCGAGCCGCTCAACCTTCAAGCCTTGACCGAGGTTATTGAAAATGAAAGGCCGGATGCCATCTTGCCGAATCTGGGCGGCCAGACCGGCCTGAACCTCACCTCGGAACTTGCCCGGTCAGGCGTTCTTGAAAAATTCGGCGTCAAGGTAATCGGCGTTCGGGTGGATGCGATCGAGAGGGGAGAGGACCGCATTGCTTTCAAAGAAACCATGAACCGACTCGGCATTGAAATGCCGCAAAGCGCACCCGCTTTCAGCGTGGAGGAGGCTGAAAAGATCGCCGCCCAGCTCGGTTACCCGGTCGTGATCCGCCCGGCCTATACCTTGGGGGGAACAGGCGGCGGGATGGTTTACAACCTTGAAGAGCTGCGCACAGTGGCCAGCCGCGGGATATCGGCCAGTCTCGTAGGGCAGATCCTCGTTGAAGAATCAGTTCTTGGTTGGGAAGAGCTCGAGCTGGAAGTGGTCCGTGACGCCAAAAACCAGATGATTACCGTCTGCTTTATCGAGAATGTAGACGCCATGGGGGTGCATACGGGCGACTCTTATTGTACGGCCCCGATGCTGACCATCGATCCCGAACTCCAGAAGAAGCTGCAAAAATACTCTTACGACATTGTTGAGGCCATCCAAGTGATCGGCGGAACGAATATCCAGTTTGCCCATCATCCGGAAACCGGTCGGGTGGTGGTGATCGAGATCAATCCCAGGACATCCCGTTCCTCTGCCCTGGCCTCCAAAGCAACGGGTTTCCCCATTGCCCTGATTTCTTCCATGCTGGCTGCCGGCCTGACCCTCGATGAGATCCCCTACTGGCGGGAGGGCACGCTCGATAAATACACTCCCTCGGGGGACTATGTGGTGGTCAAGTTTGCGCGCTGGGACTTCGAAAAATTTTCCGGTGCCGAAGACAAGCTGGGTACGCAGATGCGGGCCGTCGGCGAGGTCATGTCGATCGGTAAGAATTACAAAGAAGCCCTCCAGAAATCGATCCGTTCCCTGGAGAAAGGCCGCTACGGCCTCGGCTTTGCCAAGGATTTTCATAATAGGTCGCTCGATGAACTGATGGATTTTCTGGCCGAACCGTCGAGTGAGCGGCAATTTATCATGTATGAGGCCTTAAGGAAGGGAGCCTCTACCGAGGCTCTTTACAAGAAGACTTACATCAAGCCCTGGTTCATCGAGCAGATGAAAGAGCTGCTGGAACTGGAGGAAAAGATCCTCCTGCACAAAGGTAAAAACCTGCCCGATGATTTGCTAAGAGAGGCGAAGAAGGATGGCTTCTCGGACCGATACCTTTCCCTGCTGCTCGGCATCCCGGAAAAAGATATTCGAGGGCGGCGTATCGGGTTAGGCCTAAACCAGAGTTGGGATGCCGTGCCGGTAAGCGGGGTAAAGAACGCAGCCTATTACTACTCCACGTATAATGGGCCGGATAAGGTTGGGGTGAGCAATAGACGAAAGATTATGGTTCTGGGTGGAGGGCCCAACCGCATCGGCCAGGGGATTGAATTTGATTACTGTTGCGTCCATGCCGCTTTTGCCTTAAGGGATGAGGGCTATGAGTCCATTATGGTCAACTGCAATCCGGAGACCGTTTCCACAGATTATGACACCTCCGATAAACTGTATTTTGAGCCCCTCACCGTAGAGGATGTGCTGAGTATTTACCAGAAAGAAAAGCCTGAAGGGGTGATCGTTCAATTTGGCGGTCAGACCCCCTTGAACATCGCCAATGAGCTGGGCCGGGCAGGGGTCAGGATCATCGGTACCTCCCCGGAAACCATTGATCTCGCTGAAGATCGCGACCGGTTCCGCCAGATGATGGGCCGCCTGGGCATTCCGATGCCCGAATCCGGAATGGCCAGCACCCTGGATGAAGCCATTCAAATTGCCCAACGGATCGGCTACCCGTTGATGGTGAGGCCTTCGTATGTCCTTGGCGGACGGGGCATGGAGGTGGTCTATGACGAGGAAATGCTCAAGAAATACGTGACCGCAGCTGTGGGCGTGACTCCCGAGCGCCCGATTCTCATCGATAAATTCCTGGAAAACGCCATTGAGACCGAGGCCGACGCCATCGCCGATGGTACCGATGCTTTTGTACCCGCGGTCATGGAACATATCGAACTGGCCGGCATCCATTCGGGAGATTCCGCCTGTGTGATTCCGCCGGTCAGCATCCCCCACCGGCATCTCGATACGATTCATGAGTACACGAAAAAAATCGCCATCGAATTCAAAGTGGTGGGGCTGATGAATATTCAGTACGCCATCGCCAATGATGTGGTCTATATTCTGGAAGCGAACCCCCGGGCTTCCCGAACCGTTCCTCTTGTTTCCAAGGTATGCAACATACCCATGGCCCGCATCGCCACTCAGGTCATGCTGGGGAAAAAATTATCCCAGTTAAACCTCAAACCCCAATCCTTTACCCATTTTGGCGTCAAGGAGGCCGTTTTTCCATTCAACATGTTTCCGGAGGTTGACCCGGTTCTTGGGCCGGAGATGCGCTCCACGGGAGAGGTCCTGGGACTGGCCGATTCCTTCGGCCTGGCCTTTTTCAAGGCGGAAGAAGCCGCCCAGCCGATCCTTCCCGCCCAAGGAACGGTCCTGATTACGACAAATGATAAAGAAAAAGGGGGGGCGCTGGAAGTTGCCCGGGAGTTAAAAAAGCTCGGTTTCAAGATCAAAGCTACCAACGGAACGTGCCGATTCCTGAACAAACACGGGATTGAATCCGAACCC
This sequence comes from Deltaproteobacteria bacterium, assembly GCA_029857975.1. The sequence goes on from JAOUFX010000281.1 coordinate 4,687, forward strand.
ATTCTCAAGATGCATGAGGGGCGACCCAACATTGTCGATGGAATCAAAAACGGGGAAATTCAACTGGTCATCAACACACCGATCGGGAGACTGGGCACGTACGATGATTCCTACATCCGCAAGGCCGCGATTAAGTATAAGATTCCCTACATCACTACGATTGCCGCGGCCGTGGCGGCGGCGAAAGGGATTGCTGCCGTCCGGAAGGGCCACGGCCGGGCAAAATCGTTGCAGAACTACCATGCGGATATCAAGTAAAAAGACCCATAACCGCAAGTCGCGAGAGCGCAAGGCGCAAGGCGAAGAGGGATTCAATGGAGAGTCCGTACCTGGAGTTTTGGGGTAGGTTGCCTTTACATGAAAGAGGTGGAAGACAGATGAAATCGGTGCAAGAGAACTGCGGTATCTTTGGAATTTGTTCCTCTGCGGATTGTGTTGAGGACATCTATCAGGGGATTGATTTTTTGCAGCACAGGGGACAGGAATATTGCGGTATTGCCACTTTCGACGGGAAAATCCATCAAATTACCCACTATGGCAAGGTGGGCAATACTTTTCCCG
>JAOUFX010000283.1 GCA_029857975.1 Deltaproteobacteria bacterium
ACCCCGGTTGCCCAGCGGGGCTGCGGTCACCTTGCCCCGCTTCATGACGGACATTGTGGTGACCGAATACGGGATCGCTGAACTTCGCGGGAAATCTTTTTCCCGGCGGGCGGAAGCTCTGATGGCCATCGCCCATCCTGATTTTCGCCAGGATCTCTGGGAAGCTTTAAACCAGAAGAAATAATTTAAGGGGGAAAAATGGGACATCCGCACAAACCATCCGGCGATGAAAACCTTTTGGCCCAACAATCCAGGGGGGCTGATTTGGTGGACTACCGGGAAAGCTCTATTGTCAGCCGGACAATTCTTGAAAAAAACACGGGAACCGTAACCTTATTTGCTTTCGATAAAGGGCAGGGGTTGAGTGAACATACGGCCCCCTTTGATGCTCTGGTATATCTCCTCGATGGGAAAGCCGAGATCACCATTGCCGGCAAAACCCTTCACTTAAAGGAAGGAGAAATGGTTATCATGCCGGCCAACCAGCCCCATGCTCTAAAGGCAGTGGAAAAGTTCAAGATGATCCTGACGATGATCCGATCGTAAAAAAATAAAGTCGGGAGTAGCAAGTTTGGATATTAAAAACCGGCATGCCAACTCCGAACTTGATCTCAATCTCTGGTTTTCCCAAGGGATATTTGATAAAAAAACGGGGGAAGGTATGACATTGTCATTCATGAGAAACAAGGTAGTCCAAGTAGAGCCTTGTTCAGGGAACACTTTAGCCGTTTCCTGGCGGCTGGTGGACAGCCTCACGGAGGCTGAAATTCAGATAAAAGTCAGACTTCCAGACCTGGAAATCATCGAAGCCACGGCTCGAACGGTGCGTTCTCCTCACCCGGAATGTTCATTGGCTCCTCAGTTGATCCAGAAGGTTGTGGGCGTCCGGGTCGGACCGGGTTTGCGCAAGATCGTCCAGGGCCTCATGGGTGGAATTGCAGGATGCCCCCAATACGCCGAAGGGGTGTTAGAATGCTGTAACGCCGTAATCCTTCACTTCACCGTTCCCCAGATCCAGGAGAATGCCAAAGGAACCGAAGAAGAAAGGCGGAAAAAATATCAGGCCATGCTAAAATTCAACCCGCGGCTCGTGCGCAGCTGCGTTGCTTTTGCTGACGACAGCCCCCTGAGGCAGGGATTCAACAAGCAATAATTTTGCCCCAAGGCCACAGCGCGGCAAAGCCGCAATTAAAAAAACTTTAGCCACAGAGGGCACAGAGATCACAGAGATATAAAGAAAAACCTTAAAAAAGGCAATTTAGGACACAGATAACCACAGATAAAAATAGATAAAATTAAAAAATTCTTAATAAAGTTTTTTATCTGGGTTTATATGCGTTCATCCGTGTTCTAAGTTTTTTTTGTTCTAAAGATTTTGGCTATAGCTCTGTGATCTCTGGGCCCTCTGTGGCCAAAAGGAGTCTATTCGAATGATTACTTTCAGCCGAACTTTGCTGGTGGGAGCTGAATTCTTGGATGATGCGACTTTGCGGTTTTACGGAACTCTCGAGGATCACATCTACGCCATGGAAATCCAGGTGGATGTGCGCGTTGCGGACGGAGTCATTGCGGCCATCCAGGGCCGGATGAAGCGCTATACCACCCCCGTATGCCCCAAGGCCGTAGAAGTTCTGCAGCAAGCCGTGGGCATATCCCTGCGGAAAGAAGGCTGGATTTCCAGAGTGAATCGGGAAGTCGGACGTAAAGGCTGCCAGCATTTCGGCGAGATCCTTATCGAATGTGGCCGTTGTTTGGACTCCGCCCGTTTAACCCAAGCTCTGGGCGAGCATTTAAAGGCTAATCCTTCCGCCCCTTCCGTCCCCATTGCCCGCTCATGGGTAGAGGAACATGGGGAGGTCCAAGGTTTTTGCCTGGCCCGGCCTGGAGGGAAGAACAGCCATGCGCGTTGACCTGCATATCCACACCCAACCGAGGTCTTCGTGCAGTTCCATCACCCCGGTCGATCTTATTCGGGAAGCGGGCCGGTTGGGTTTGGATGCGGTGTGTCTTACCGAGCACCAGAACCGGTGGAATGCTCAGGCTATAGAAGAACTGGCCGGGGAGACAAGAATCCGGATCTTCCAGGGAAATGAGATAACCACCAACCAAGGAGATATTTTGGTTTTTGGTTACCCTGAAGAGGTAAAGGGAGTTGTTGCCATCCAGGATCTTCGACGGGCCGTAAGCGGAGCGGGAGGGTTAATGATTGCGGCCCATCCTTTCCGGGGATTTCTTCTCTTTGGCATCACCCAGCTACAAATGAAGGTGGAACAGGCTTGCCAGCGGTCTGTTTTTCAATACGTGGACGGGGTGGAGGTCCTCAACTGCAAGGTTACCGACCCGGAAAACGAAATGGCCCGCCAGGTGGCCGAACGGCTGGGCCTTCTGGGCGTGGCCGGAAGTGATGCGCACCGGATCGATGAAATCGGCCGATGCGTAACCATTTTTCAAAAGGAAATCCGCAACGAAAAAGAGTTGCTCGCAGAGCTCCGGGCCGGGAGATTCCGCACGGAGCTCCGCAATTAATCAACGGGAGGAACAATGAAAACAAACCGCGACTGGGAAAAGCCGGTTCGCCGGATGGAACTCCTGATGAGGTTAAAATCTTTCCCCGTTGCCTTTAAGCTTCTGGAGAAGCAAGAAGCTCTGGCCGATATCCCTTTCCTGCGCAGAATGACCCATAAAGTGACCCTCTGCCAGCTCATCACGCTCGTCAGGACTTTTGACTGGACAGTCGGAGCCGACCTCAACGATTTCCTCTCTCCCATGTGCCCTTCGATCATCGGCCTCGCCGGCCTGCCGGAGGTTTTTAAAGATGGAACCTTTCGTTCCATCGTCTGGACCAAGAGCCGCAAGGACGGCCAAAAATACGAAAGTTCCATCCCCCGCCTCCCCACCGGCCGTTACCAGGCGGTGGCTATGGCGCCTCTGGTCTACAACCCTTTCGACCCTGATCTCGTCTTGATCTACGCCAATCCCGCTCAGATGATGCTCCTTATCAACTCCCTCCAATTTGAGGATTATGAAGTCATGGATTTTTACTGCGTGGGGGAATCCTCCTGCTCCGACGCCATTGCCAGATGTTACCTCAAAGGGAAACCTTTTTTGTCTATCCCCTGTTACGGGGAGCGGCGTTACGGTCATGCTCAGGATGATGAATTAATCATGGCTCTCCCCGCCGGGATGATGGATAAAGCCCTCAAAGGTATGGAAGCCCTTTATAAAAGGGGGATCCGGTTCCCGATCAGCTATGCCGGGGCTGAAATGGATCTCACCTATGCTTTCCCCATGTCTTACTCCGGGCTGCAACAGCTGGAGGAAATCCGGGGGAAGGACAACCGCATCCTGCTGGGTGTGACCGGGGGAATCGCCAGCGGCAAGACCACAGTGGCCCGGATGCTGGAAGATTTGGGAGCTCCGATCATCGATTTCGATCTGCTCAGCCGGGTCGTAGCGGAGCCGAATAAGCCGGCCTGGAAAGAAATCGTGGCCTATTTTGGAGAACAGGTTCTGCTGGAAGACAAGACCCTAGACCGAAAAAAACTATCCCAGATCGTTTTCCGTGAACCGGAAAAAAGAAAAAAACTGGAAAGCTTCATCCACCCCAGGATTTATCATGAATTTGCCCGGCTCGTTAAAGATTTTACGGCTCAAGATCCCCAGGCCATCATCCAGGTAATCGTTCCTCTCCTCCTCGAAGCCAACTTGCAGCATCTCTTTCATAAAATCCTGCTGGTGTATATTCCGCAAGAGATGCAGGCCGAACGTTTGATGAAACGCGACCGGATCCCGCGGGAAATGGCCGCTAATATTCTCAACGCCCAATTGCCCATCGAGGAGAAAAAAGGTTATGCTGATTTTATTTTGGACAATTCCGGAACTTTAGAAGAAACGAAAAGGCAGGTGGAAGAGGTTTGGAAGAAATTGAAACAGATGCAAAAAGAAAGGCGCCAAGCGTAAGATAAGAAGCCCTAGGTTTTAGGTTGCTAAGAGGAAATGGGAACTTTATTCCCCAGCCGCGGTTCACGCTCCTGATCTTCCCCCACGTTACGAAGGCCTTTAATTTGTTGAATGAGATTATTAATTTTCAGGTTATAGTTCCGTCGTTCAAAGGATTTGCTGATAATGGCGATAATATCCGCAACGTTAAAAGGCTTGGAGATGAAATCACCTGCTCCATAGCGGATAACTTCCTGGGCATTTTTCAGGGTTCCGTAACCAGTAATAATTATGACTTCAACATCGCTTTTGATTTTCTTGATCTCTTTCAGGACATCAATCCCCGAAAGTCCGGGCATATTCAGATCGAGGGTGACCAGGTCAATATTTTCTTTTTGGATTAACGCGAGTGCTTCCTTCCCATTGGCAGCCGTATAGATTTTGTAAATGGGCTTAAGAATCATGCGCAAAGATTCGCGTGGACCCGCTTCGTCGTCTACAATCAATATTGATCCCTGCTGTGACATTTTAAAAACTCCTTAGGAGGTTTCTTTTGTATTAACTAAACTTAAGAGTCAATTTTTCAACTGCAAATTTTATGCCTTTGAAGGTGCGCCTTCTTCAGGCATTTTAAGTATTGAATATTTAAAATAATTTCAATTGAGTAAGGAGAAAGCTAATCTTTTCGGAGTGTTTTATTCAGGGGTCTCAGGCCAAAATCGTCAATTTTATAACATTCAGTGTTAGATTTCTGAAGGGATGAAAGATATAAATTCCAACAGGTTGCTACCAAAGGTGCTTTGAACTGCTCAGGATCCCTTAACCGTGGTATTGAGGTTCAGCCAATTTTTTAAAGAACCCAAAAAAGGCGATTCACAACAGAGGGCAGAGAGGAAATTTGAGGTAAAACAAGGAATTACCCCCTTTTATTTGCTTTACTCTGGGCACTCATCAAGTGATAACAATACAGTATTTTGGCTGGCGTATTTATTACCTGAGAGCACAGAGAAGAAACTTATTTTATTTTGTTTTTTAAATATGAAACTATTCTCTGGGTTCTCTGTGGTTTAAAAAATCGCTCAATTTAGGAAGAACTAAACTGATGCCATCCCCGGGGGCGAATAAAAAGGAGGTCATAGAATATGCCCAATCATGTACACCACGCCCATCTGTTTGCCTCAAATCTTGACGCCAGTCTAAAATTTTATCAGGAAATGTTCGGGGCAGAAATATTGGCCGACCTGGATATGGCCGGGGCCAGGAATGTATTTCTGGCCATAGGCCAAGGCCGTCTTCATT
>JAOUFX010000282.1 GCA_029857975.1 Deltaproteobacteria bacterium
GAAGCCATTCACTATAAAGAAGATTAAGTGCATGGGAATAGTAAATACAGACGCAGAGGATATAGAAATATGAACCATTTACCAAACTTATTTTCACCCCTCAATATAAAAACCATGGAGCTTTCGAATCGAGCTGTGATGCCACCCATGGGAACCAACCTGGGTAATGCCGATGGTACAGTCAGCGAGGCCAACCTGGCCTATTTAAAACGCAGGGCCAGGGGAGGGCCAGGATTGATTATCACCGAAATCTCCGCCGTCCACCCCAGCGGCGTGGCCATAAATAGCGAACTGGGCGCTTATGACGACCGCTTCATCCCTGGTTTAAAAAAACTTGTGGACGTAGCGCAGGCGGCAGGCTGTAAAGTCGCTCTGCAATTGCACCATGCCGGAAGAGAGAGTCTTTATCTTCTGAAAGAAGGAAAGGCCATTGCTCCCTCTCCGATCCGCAGCCTGGTCTTTGGCCTCACCCCGCGGGAAATCACCCGGGATGAGATTCAAGAGATCATCGCCGCCTTTGGCGCCGCCGCATTCCGGGCCCGGGAGGCAGGATTTGATGCCGTGGAGGTGCATGGCGCGCATGGGTACCTGCTAACTCAGTTCCTATCCATCCTCTGCAACCAGCGCAAGGACGAATATGGCGGCAATCTGAGCAACCGCAGTCGCTTTATGGTAGAAGTTTTGCAGGAGGTGCGCAGGCGCGTGGGTGGAGACTTCCCGGTATCCCTTCGTCTTTCTGTTGAGGAGTGTATCAAGGAGGGATACAGCGTTGAGGATATGCAGTCGATCCTGCCGAATTTGGTGAAAGCCGGCGCCGACCTGATTCATGCTTCTCTCGGAACCCACGGAAGCCCGGGTGGCATCACCAGCGCTCCAGGGGAATACGAACCCGGTTTCAATGCCTGGCGGGCGAAGAAGGTCAAGGAGGTTGTGGATGTGCCGGTGATTGCCGTGGGGCGATTCTCGGATCCGGTCCTGGCCGATGAAGTGATCAGTCGCGGAGAGGCCGACCTTGTAGCCTTTGGGAGGCAATTCTTGGCTGATCCTGATTTTTTAATCAAAATGCGAGAAGGTCGACCCCAAGAAATCCGCAAATGTATTGCCTGCAATCAAGGGTGTATAGAACGGTTGATTTTGGGAGAGGGAAAGATTCGCTGTGCCATCAATCCCGAAACCGGCCAGGAGACCATTTACCCGCAGGGCCCGGCGGTAGTTCCCCGAAAAGTTTGGGTCGTGGGAGCAGGCCCCGCCGGATTGACTGCCGCCTATGAAGCGGCCAGGCTCGGGCACCAGGTCACCCTTTTTGAAAGAGAAAAAAACCCGGGCGGCCAATTGCTTTTTGCCTGCGTCCCCCCTTTTAAAAGTATCTACGGAGAATGGATCCTTTGGCTTGCTGCCCAAGTTAAAAAGATCGGTGCCACTATTCTCACGGAAACTCAGGTTACCGACCGCATGATTGAAGAAGGCAATCCGGATGTCGTTATTTTAGCCGTGGGAGGAGAAAAAATCATACCTGCGATTGAAGGGATTGACCTCCCCCTGGTATGCGATGCCTGGCAAATTCTCTCGGGAGAGGTCATTCCCCAAGCAAACGCCGTCGTGGTCGGAGGGGGACTGATCGGCATGGAGACAGCGGATTTTCTAAGTCAAAAGGGTACGCAGGTCACCCTGGTGGAGGCATTGAAACGCTCGCCCGTTCTCAAGATCACCTCCCACGGCTACATGCTGCACACCCGTCTGCGGGATAAAAATTGTAAACTTCTTTTCAACACGGTTGTAAAAAGGATTGCCAAGAGCTCCGTAACCATCCTTAGCGGTGGAGAAGAACAAACTTTGTCTCCGGTGGACCAAGTAGTTATCGCCGTTGGCTTGAAACCTCGTGATGATTGGCAGCATATCTTGCAGACCAAGAGAATCCGCTGCCTAATAATCGGTGATGCCCGCCAACCCAGGCGGATCATAGAGGCAACGGAAGAAGGAGCCCAAGCAGCTTGGAATCTTTAGTAAGAGCAAAGCGCCAAGAGCATAGCGCATAGCGTGAAATAAGGGAAAGATCATGAACATCAAACCGATCGGAGTTATTAAATCGCCGGTTTCCGAACAAAGCGACGAAAATTGGGGCAGGGTTGTTTCGGAGATCCATCTGGATGAGCCGTTTGAGCCGGGTTTACAGGGTCTGGGGAATTTTTCTCACATCACCGTCGTTTTCTTCATGCACCAAGCGACCTTCAATCCTTCTACTGACCTCATCCGCCGTCCGCAGGGCCGTGCCGACATGCCTATCTTGGGAATCTTTGCCCAGCGAGCCAAACATCGGCCTAACCCCATCGGGCTTACAGCTGTGGAATTGATCGGGATAAAAAAAAATATATTGATCGTAAGGGGCCTCGATGCCATCGACGGCACCCCTGTGCTGGACATCAAACCCTATGTTTCCGCTTTCGACCGGGTTGATCAACCCGTCATTCCTGAATGGATGGAACGGCTGATGAAAGGATACTTTTAATAACTAAATTCCCATTTTCAAAAACAGAGGATAAAATATGAAACCACAGAGGGCCTAGAGGATAATTAAGATAAATCAAAGAAATAAACTCCTGGTCTCTGCTTTACTCTGTGCCCTCATTAAGGGAAAACCGGATAACATTTTAGTTTACGAATTGATTATGTGAGAACACGGAGAAAAAAATGAGCTTATTATTCCTCTTAACTATAAAATATTCTCTGTGTCCTCTGTGGTTACCTAAAAATAAAGGAGGAAAAAATGATTATCGACGGGATGAAAAATGCCTCCATGTATTTGGGGATCAATAAAAGACTTGCCACCGCCTTCCATTATCTCCAAAACCCGGACTTGGCCAAACTCGAACCGGGAAAGTATGAAATTGAAGGCACCAATGTCTTCGCTCTCGTCCAGCGGTACGAAACCAAACCAAGGGAGAAAGGCCGCTGGGAAGCCCATCGGCGGCACATAGATATTCAATATATTCTGGAAGGCGAAGAGCTTTTCGGATACTCCACCTTGGAAAATTGCCAAGCCGGTGAATACGACGAGCTCAAAGATTTTCTATCGCTCGCCGGAGAAGGAGACTTCTTCGTAGTTCGTGCCGGAACTTTCGTGATTCTTGCGCCTCAGGACGTCCACATGCCGGGTATTGCCCTGTCCAGCCCTCAGCCGGTCAAGAAAGTCGTGGTGAAGGTTTCCGTAACAGGCGGCCTCTCCCACGTACGCTGACGCTGACACTTTTTAAAGCATCTCCAAGGCAGCTGCCATCGACACGCCGCCACCACCGCAAAGCGTGGCTAATCCCAGGGTCTTGCCCCTTTTTTTCATCGCATACATCAAAGTCACCATGATCCGGCACCCTGTAGACCCGACCGGATGCCCCAAGCCAACCCCTCCACCATTTACATTGGTTATTTGCCGATTTAATCCCAATTCCCGTTCGACCCCTATATATTGAGCTGCAAACGCTTCATTCACCTCAATCAACTCAAAATCAGCAAGTTTCAAACCAGACCTGGCCATCAGGTCATTCACTGCCGGCACCGGACTTAACCCCATTACCGAGGGATGGCACGCGCCCCGTCCAAAAGCTTTAAAACGAGCTATCGGTTTTAACCCCAGCTCTTGCGCTTTTTCCGCGGAAGTGATCAGCATCGCGCTTGCCCCATCGTTTATTCCTGAGGAATTCCCCGCTGTCACCTTGCCGATGTTGGCAACAAAAGCGGGTGGCAATTTGGCCAAATCCTGCCCGGTTAAACCCGGACGAAAATGTTCATCTTTATCATAAAAAATAGGCGGCTTCCCCTTTTTTTGTGGAATCTCCACCGGAACGATCTCTGCCTTGAAGTCCCCTTCTTTGGTGGCCCGCTCGGCATTATTATGACTCCGCAAAGCGACCTCATCCATCTCCTCTCGGCTGATATTCAACATCTGCGCTATAAACTCTGCCGTCAAACCCATAATGTATGGTTTGCCCTTATACAACTCCAGGGGCATGCCTTCCTTCACCGGCCCTTTTTCCGGGCCAGGCAAAAGATGCGACCCGGCATGGAGGCCATGAATGATATCGTCCACAAATACCTGATCCTGTAGGCGGCATCCCCACCGGGCATTGGGAACCGAATAGGATACTCCAGACATATGTTCCACGCCCCCGGCGAGAATAACATCGGCCATTCCACCCCGGATCAAACCCATACCCGAAAGTACCGCTTCCATCCCCGATATGCAGACCCTATTTACTGTGACCGCAGTCACTGTGTCCGGAATCCCCGCCAGGAGGGCGGCTACCCGGGTGACGTTCAAGGCATCCACGGGCTCCATGCAGCAGCCGAAACGGACATCATCGATAATGCCGGGGTTAATACCCGCCCGCTTGATTGCTTCCTTCATGACCCCACTCGCTATCACAGCCGCATTCAGATCTTTCAAACTACCTCCAAACGCTCCGATGGCCGTTCGACAGGCCGAAACCACAACGACGTCTTTCATGTCCAACCTCCAGAATTTAAAAGTTTTCCCCTCCGCATAGCAACCCGTATTTCCTTTTCAATTGCCTCAATATAGAACAAAATAATTTGCACGTCAACGTAACACTAATTTATTTTGCAATCTGCATTCGCCATTCCCCCTTTGTATCTGCTGTGGTATAAGGGATGGAAACCGGTTATTTACGCCATGGGCTCTGCGCCATGATTATTGCTATTTTCTATGAGGGAAAGGAGGTAAAATGGATTACCAAAAAATGACCGCACCCTGCGGCCTGGATTGTTTTAACTGCCCGGTTTATTTGGCCGGGGGTAACGAAAAAATAAGAATGGCCGTCGCCCAAAGGTTGGATATTTCCCCAGAAAAGGCAATCTGTCGGGGATGCCGCAATGAAAATGGAACCCCAAAGGCCGTCAACATGACCCAACCTTGCAACGTTTATAAATGCATTGCTAAAAAAGGATTTCTTTTTTGTTCGGACTGTTCCGATTTTCCTTGCGATCACCTCCATCCTTATGCGGACATGGCGGCAGAGAGGCCGCATAATACGAAAGTGTTTAACCTGGGCCTGATTAAAAAAATGGGCGTGGAAAAATGGGCCACGGAAAAAGCCAAAAGCGTTCGCGAGACGTACTATAAAGGAAAGTTTAAATTATAGGTGGGCTAAAGTGATTTAAAGTACCTAAAGTTATGAGAAGGAACTCTTATGACTGATTATTCGGCAATTGACAAATCCCCTCTCT
>JAOUFX010000284.1 GCA_029857975.1 Deltaproteobacteria bacterium
GGATGACCAAGATCACCGAGGAAACTTATAACTTGGTTCTCCGTCTTAAGGGTACGATCAGCGGGGAACATGGGGACGGGCTCTTACGAACGGCTTATGTACCCAGACAGTACCCTCAACTTTATCCTGCTTTTGTAGCATTGAAAGACCTCTTCGATCCTCAAAGAATCCTGAACCCCGGCCGGGTGGTGGGAGAGGACCCCGGCCTTCTGAGCAAGAACCTGAAATATGGCAGTGGTTATCAGCCGCAGCCAACGGGAAGTTCTTTCGATGAGGAGCCGCTGCGCACCGAAGTCGAGAGCTGCCACGGCTGCGGTAAATGCCGTTCCTACTGTCCGATCGCCATCGAGACGCATGAAGAAATCTCCCTGGGCCGGGCCAAAGCCGTCTTGCTCCGGGAATTGATCTCGGGTAGGTTAGATCCCGGGTTATTCATGGCCTCCGATGAATTGAAAGCGGTGATGGAGGGGTGTGTGAATTGCAAGCGGTGCCTCACGGAATGTCCCACCGGCGTGGATATTCCCTGGATCGCCCTGCAAGCCCGGGCGCATTGCGTGCAAGTAAAAGGCCAATCCTTCCAGGACCGGTTTATCTCCAACACCCACCTGGCCTGCCGAGTAGGAAGCGCCTTCGCTCCTGCGACCAACCTGGCATTTTCCTGGCAGCCGGCCCGGGCCATCATGGAATCAACCCTGGGGTTAGATCGCCGGAGAAAGCTGCCCCCCTTTGCCCGGAAAAACTTCCGCAGCCTTTATAAATCCGGATCCCCCCGCCATGGCCAGGCAGCCTATTTCCTGAGCTGCTTTGCCAATTACAACGACCCGCAAGGGGAAGCCTTGGCAACCTGCGAAGTTCTGGAGCGGAATGGGTTCGGCGTCGAACTCCCCGACTTGGCATGCTGCGGCATCGCCCGCATATCCTCCGGCGCTTTAGCCTCTGCGGCCCGGGGGGTGCAAAACAACCTGAAAAAAATCCTTACGTACGCGGAAAAGGGCACACCGCTGATCTTCAGCGAACCCAGTTGCGCGCTGGCCGTGAAGTTTGAATATCCCAGGATCGCCGGAGTAGAGACGACATCGAAAATCATGGCCACCTGTTTTGAGATCCACCAATTTTTATTCGCGCTCAAAGAAAAGGAGAGATTAAACTTGAATTTCGGAGAGATGTCATTAAAGGTGGGATACCATAACCCTTGCCACCTTAGAGCCCTGGGCATCTCCCGAGAGCCTGTCGAGCTTCTCAGACTCATTCCGGGTCTCCAGGTTCGAGTCTTCCAGGACCGCTGCTGCGGTTTAGCCGGCACATTTGGCTTGAAGAAGAAAAACTATGACCTTTCCCTGGAGATCGGGGCCCGTCTCTTCAAGGAAATCCGGGAAAGCGGGGTGGATCAAGTCGTAACCAGCTGCGGTTCCTGCGCCATGCAGATTGCCCAGGCTACGGGACTGAAAGTGGTCCATCCGGTGACTCTTCTGGCCGAGGCTTACCGGAGGAAAGCTACAACTTCTTGAAAGCGGCCGTGGCTTTGCGCTTCGCTTTGGGGAGGCGATGGGAGGGTCCCTTTTTCGTCGGAGCCACGGAGCGCAAAGGGGCCATAGGATCCTCCCGACTTCCTTTCAAGGCATAGAACTGGGCCATTTCCATTTTTTCGGCCAAATCAGATACCGATATTGTTATGGCGCCTTTCTTCTCGGCGAAGAGGGCTACGTCCCGGTCTGAGGTTACGACTGTAATCCCTCCGCGTTTTTCCGAGGCCAGGCGCTTGAGAACCTCATCTGCTTTCTCCCCCGGTTTGGAAAAGATTACATCGATCCCCCCGATTCGCTCCCGATGCCCGGCCCAACGCCCTTCTTGCCAGCCATCGAAAACCACTATAATGGAATGCCCTTTAAGGCGCTTGTAATGCCTTAATTGTTCACACAGACCCTCTCGGCCTTTCCGGAGCTCGATCTGCTCGAGCCTTCGCAATTCAGGGGATTGTTTGATGAAGTTGTATCCATCGACGGCAATGATCATAATTCCCTCTCTTCACCGCAGACCCAGATTGTCGCCAAGGTGATAAAAGGCAATTGTGAAGGCTGGCGCCATTTGATATACTTTGGCATATTACCTTACAAACCCCGCAAGACGCAAGAGAGGAGAAAAGTAATGAGCCCCAAAAGAACCCCTGGAACCCCCCTGCCGCCCCTGCGCAAGGCCATGGGAGTCCTCATCCTTATTGCCGGTTTTGTTCTGCTTACGCTACTCTGGCGGGCGGTCGAAATGATCACCGATTGGTTCTGGTTCCAGGAAGTGGGCTACCAAAAGGTTTTTACCGTCACCTTTTTAACGCAGATGAAAGCAGCCGCGATCTTCGGAATTGCCTTCTTCGTGATTTTTTACCTGAACCTTTTCCTGGCCAGTCGCCTTTCCTCCCGGGGATACTGGGTGGATCAAAATGACCTGATCCATATTCCCCCCTGGGAATCCGGGAATCAGCCGATGGGAGCGTTGATTCTCGTAGGTTCCGTTCTTTTCACCATCTTTGCGGCGCTGCGCGGGTCGGCTCAATGGGAAAACTACCTGCGCTTTTTCAACCCCACCTCTTTTGGCATTGCCGACCCGCTTTTCAACCGGGACATCGGCTTCTACGTGTTTCAATTGCCTTTTCTCAAATATCTTTACGGCTGGCTGATGACTGTTTTGATTGTGACCGCCATCGCTTCCGCTCTGCTCTATTTTCTCCGTAGGTCTTTCCAATTCATCCCCCCCCAGACCGTACGGGTGGCCCCGGCGGCTCGGATCCATCTTGTGGTATTAACCGCGGTCGTATTCTTTTTGGGCACCTGGGGGGCCTGGCTGGAGTTGAACGAAATCCTCTTTGTCAAGCGGGGAGTGGTTTTTGGTCCCGGGTATACGGATGTTACTACCCAGGTGTGGATGCTCAAGGTATTGATGGGAGTCACTATTTTTTGCGGCCTGTCCATTCTTTCCCTGGTCTTCCGCCGAGACTGGAGGCTTCCGGCCGTCGGGATAGCGGCTTTTTTAGCTGTCCTTGTGGTGGGCATGGGAATTTATCCCTCGCTGATCCAGAAATTCAAAGTGGTACCCAACGAGATCGTCCTGGAGAAGCCCTATATCGAACAAAACATTAAGTATACCCGCCTGGCTTACCAGTTGAATACCATGGAGGATCGGGAATTTCCAGCGGAAGAAAGCCTGACCCGGGAAGATTTGCGGCGCAATGACCTGACCGTCAAGAACATTCGTCTCTGGGATCATGCCCCCCTGCTTATGACCTACGGCCAATTGCAGGAGATGCGCACCTATTACAAATTCATTGATGTGGACAACGACCGGTATATCATCAACGGAGAATACCGCCAGGTTATGCTCTCTCCGCGGGAGCTCTCCTATGCCGCTTTACCCGCGCGTACCTGGGTTAACGAGCACCTGACTTACACCCATGGCTACGGAGCCGTCCTGGGTCCGGTGAATCGCATTACCCGCGAAGGGTTGCCAGAATTCTTCATTAAAGATATCCCACCGATTTCCTCGGCCGATATTAAGGTCACCCGCTCGGAGATTTACTACGGAGAAATTGCCAACGATTTCGTCTTCGTCCATACGAAACGGCCGGAGTTTGACTATCCCGTGGGCGATAAGAACGTCTATACCCAGTACACTGGCAAGGGGGGAGTACCGCTCTCCTTTTGGAAAAAACTGATTTTTGCCATTCGCTTCGGGTCTTTCACCATCCTCCTTTCCAATGACATCACCTCGGAAAGCCGGGTCATGTATTACCGCAAGATCAGCGAGCGGGTCAACAAGGTGGCCCCTTTCATCCGTCTGGATTCCGATCCCTATCTGGTCATTTCCCCGGAAGGGCGTCTGCTCTGGTTTTTGGACGGGTACACCAAGACGGACCGTTTTCCCTATTCGGAGCCCGTCCGTAATATGGGCAATTACATCCGCAACTCGGTCAAGGCCGTGGTGGACGCCTACGAAGGATCGGTAAAGCTTTATATCAGTGATCCCACCGACCCCATCATTCAAACCTACGCTAAAATTTTCCCCGGCATCCTTAGGCCCCTTGAGGAGATGCCCGCGGAATTGCGCAGTCATATCCGTTATCCCCCCGGGTTACTTGCCATCCAGGCCCGGATGTACAACACTTATCACATGCAAGACCCCCAGGTTTTTTACAACAAAGAAGACCTGTGGTCCATCCCCCGGAAGCCCGGGCAGGGCGGCGAGCAGGAAATGCAGCCCTACTACACCATCATGAGGCTCCCTGATGAAAAGAGAGAAGAGTTTGTCCTCCTTTTTCCCTTCACCCCCAGCCGTAAGGATAATATGTCGGCCTGGCTGGCCGCGCGCTGCGATGCCCCGCACTACGGCAAGGTGGTGGTCTACCGCTTCCCGAAACAAAAGCTCATTTATGGACCACGGCAGATCGAAGCCCGGATCGACCAGGACGCGGAGATTTCCAAACAGCTCTCTCTCTGGAACCAGCGGGGTTCCCAGGTAATCCGCGGCAACCTGCTGGCCATCCCCATCGAAAAATCTATTCTTTATGTTGAACCCCTCTATTTGGCTGCCGACAAGGGCGGGCTTCCGGAGTTGAAACGGGTTATCGTGGCTTTCGGAAATACCCTGGCCATGGAGGAAAACTTGGAACTTTCCTTGCAAAAAGTCTTCGGGGGCGAATTGATCAAGGAAAAGGAGGTTTCAAGGATAGCTGCGGCCACGGCTCCCGCAAGGGAAAAGTCCGACTGGCAGATCGCTGGGGAAGCTCTCGCGCATTACCGTAAAGCCCAGGAATTCCTGCGGCAGGGGGACTGGGGAGGCTACGGCGACGAATTGAAGAAAATGGAAGAAGTGCTTAAGAGCTTAGAAAAAAGAAAATAACTTTTTGCCACAGAGGTCACCGAGCACACAGAGTTAAAATAAAAATCAAAATAACAGCAGAAATTTTACAATTGCGATTTTTTTCATCAATTTTTCTTTGTATTTTACGTTTTAGGTTATTGGTTTAGATTCAGAGATCTCTGTGTTCTCTGTGACCTCTGTGGCTAAAAGGATTGGTTTTATGAAACGCATCGTCCTGGGAACGGCTGGACACATCGACCACGGGAAAACCACGTTGATTAAAGCCCTGACGGGTGTGGACTGCGACCGCCTCAAAGAGGAAAAAGAGCGGGGGATTACCATCGAACTGGGCTTCACCTCCATGGTTCTGCCCAGC
>JAOUFX010000285.1 GCA_029857975.1 Deltaproteobacteria bacterium
GCGAAGATTGTAGGAAGCGGCCAGGAACGCTGGGTTCCGCTTGAAGATTTCTTTACGGCTCCTAATAAAACGCTGCTCAAACGAGATGAATTATTAGCCGCTGTACAAGTACCGAACCTCCCTCCGGGGATAGGAAGCAAGTACATTAAATTTGCCTTTCGCAAGGCCATGGACTTGGCTATCGTTGGGGTGGCCGTTGCTTTGTCTCTTGATTCAAAAAGGGAACAATGTGAGGAGATTCGAATTGCCCTGGGAGCCGTAGGCCCCACTCCCCTAAGAGCCAAAAAAGCAGAGACTCGCTTGCGAGGCCAAAGGATGGATGAAGCGGCCATCGTCGAGGCTTCTCTGCTGGCCTCGGAAGAAGTGACCCCCATTTCCGATATACGAGCGAGTGGAGAGTATCGCCGGGAGATGGTACGGGTCCTAACTCAAAAGGCGTTGAATCAGCTTTTATGTGCAGGGTTCGATACCCGCGAAACAGTATAAAAATCTCCCTTCCCCGCTTTTTAAAGGGGGGGTTGGGGGATTGAGGAAAAAGGATTAGATGAAACATCAGATCCAGGTCAAAGTAAACGGTGACCTCTATGAGCTTTCGGTAGATCCTCCAAAAACGCTCCTCGATCTTCTGAGAGAGGATTTGGAGCTGACCGGAACGAAAAAGGGATGCGATAACGGAGAATGCGGATCCTGTACGGTTCTAATGGACGGCCAGCCGGTAAACTCCTGTTTGGTCTTGGCCGTTGAAGCGGATGGCAAAGAAATCCTGACCATTGAGGGTCTGGCAGCGGGTTCTATCCTGCACCCGTTACAAGAAGCCTTTGTCCGGCATGGAGCGGTTCAATGCGGCTACTGTTCGCCGGGCATGATTCTGACCGCGAAAGCCCTGCTGGATGAAAATCCCTGTCCCTCGGAAATGGAGGTGAAGAAAGCCATCTCAGGCAACCTGTGCCGCTGTGGTTCTTATAACAAAATTGTGGAAGCAGTCCTGAAAGTGAGCCGGGGAGAAGTTTGAGAGGGAAGCGGAAATAAATAAGCAAGAAAGGTTCTGTAGGGTTGCAATTCCGGAAGGTGAGGGGGTGGTCGTGCAAAGAAAATCTACGGCCTGAATAACAGATCCAGGGATGACCAATGGACGTTGGTCGGGTTAGTCGTGTAAAATTCAGATCATAACAGTTTCGTTATCTTCGTTCCCCCCAAACTGGATGTCGCTTGGCTGCTAACCGAATTATGCGGCTTCCTATTTCCCCGTAAGAGTAACCGGCGAATTCGGCGGCGGAGGACAGACTTGCGTCCTGGCTGATATCGGCGTTGGGATTTACATCCAGAACGTAGTAGACCCCACCGCGGCTCCGCAAATCGATGCGCCCATAGTCCCGGCACCCGATCGCTGTGTATGCGGCTTTGCAGATCTCTTCCACCGTTTGAATCTCATCCTCATTGAGCGGGGCCGGCAGGATCATCTCTATGTCCTCATAATGCTGCGATCCCGGAACGAATTTGGAATCATACGTGCACACGCGATCCTCAACTTCATCGAACAGGGAAAAATCCATCTCTGCTGGCGGCAGCATTTCGATTTGGCCATTGCCCCAAACGGATACATGAAACTCACGCCCGTCAATAAAATCCTCGACCAACGCAGGTTGGTCGTAAGTTTCAACCAAATAAGCGACCCTTTTGAGCAGTTCCGCTTCTGTCTTAACGACGGACTCGCGGGTGATCCCCTCGCTGCCATGCTCGTTCACCGGTTTGACAATAGCAGGAAAAATGTCCCATCCATCCGCTTTAGGTTCATCATACAGACGCCATTCGGGGGTAGGAATGCCCGTTTCATCCAGAATTCGCTTGACCCGATATTTGTCCCCACTGAGTGTCAAGGCTGCGGAGCTTGCCCCCGTGAACACGAAATCTTGGAGTTCCAGATTCCATGCGACCAACGGCTCGCTGTGAGGCACCCCAGGAATACTCTCGCACCAATTGAACACAATATGCGAACACGGATCGTACGGGCGGAGAATATCCGCGATCTCATCGCTCAAAAGCGGGACTAGCGTGGTGGGGTGTCCGACGGCAGAAATGGCTTGCTCGAGTTGAGAAGACGCGGCCGTGACCTCTTCCCTCTCGCGGACCGTCCAGGATGGATCCAAATTATATAGCAACAATACGGGCACATCACGGGGATCAATATCTATGGGCACGTGAAAGTCCTCAGATTGATCTCTTTCATGAATCCGTTGCCACCTCCTATGGTTTTTCCAGAAATACCAGCATCACTATTTTTGTCGCGCGGCCTGGGACATCAGGCGATTGATGCGATGAGTCTGGAAAGACAACGCATTGTCTTCTTATTAAATTATTATCATATATACACATACTTTCAAAGAACTTTTCGGCAGTATGAATATTTTTATTAAGAAATAAAATAGGATCGAGAGGAAAACCGAGCTCTTCGGGCAAAAGGGAGACAACTTCTTTTGAAGTATCTACCCCAATCTTTTTCGGGAAAACAACTGTGACACAGCTCAAGGAAGGCAGAGAAGAAAGGCCCCAAAGGGATATTTAATTTTCCATGCGCCAGGTTTAAATCCTTCGCCTTTGAGGCGAAAGGCTTTTAGAACTCGTTGGATCAGAATAATTTATATTGCGATAAAGCGTAACCTGGTAAGGATCAACATCCCCGTTATCATTGATTGCCACTGGGTGCTCCAAGGGTCTGGGGTTCCTATTTTCTGGAAAACCAGTGAAGGAAAAGGGCTGTTCCCAAACCCCAGGCCCCATTTACCAAGAAACCGGTCATCATCGGAGCCAATTTCCATCCTGCGGCCAAAGGCTGGCCTTTGATGGAGGCCACCAGAAACCAGGCCGCGAGCGTCGGGCCAATGGCGCCAAATAGGATCGCGCCTAACCAATATTTCGCGCCTTTTGAGGGAAGACGAAAGAAGGCTGCGAAGACCAACCCCCAAACACCTCCCCAGAAGGCCGAGGACCAGATTTGGGGAATTGCCAAGGGCTGAGTGGGCTGAATGGGAAAGGGGGCGCGGGACGTGAACCCAACGGCGTAAAGGATCGACAGCATTCCCTGATGGAAGATAAGCACGGCAACAAATCCAGCAATAAAGGCGAATAAAAGGCGTTTCATCTCTGACCCTCCAGTCCAGTTGATATAAGGTCGGTAGAGAGAATTAATTGGGACGCGGAATGCCTTCCGGTTCTCTCTGGCCCATATAAAATTTGGCTGAAAGTCCGGCAGAGGTAATGATGCCGATGGAATCAACCTTTTTTAATGGCAATCTTATGCCCTAAAAGATAGATCAAAATGACCACCAGGATCGCAATGGCCAAAAGCGAGATGATCAATTCTGCTCCATTCCCACCCAACTTCAGTTCGTCCAGATTTAAGGCTAAGCGATGAATCTGCTCATTGCTGAGCTGGTTCAATCTTTGCTGGATTCCTTCCTGGGTAAACCCCAATTGCCGGAGCCTTTCGCCGATCATCTTCAATTCCAAAACCTTTTGGATCTTTTGCAGGTCCGCGGTCCGATCAAACTGGGCAACGGTCATCGCCTCCGATGGTGAAAGGCCCGCATAAACCCGAGGCGTAATACCGATTCCCAACATCGCCAAAACCATATACCAGGTTACATAATTTCTTATTCTGATCCTCATCTTCGACCCACTCCCTTCTAAAATTTTTAATGATAAAAAGGCATTTAATCCATCGGACCCCCAATTTATTAATTACGACACAACCTCCCTCCGCGGGGGAGAGGGGAAGGGTGAGGGGGAATTGAGCCGGATGTAAAAAATATTTTTGCGTTGGTATTAATTTATCCTAAAAGAAGAACCCTGAAAAGAAAAAAAACGAAATTAAGACTATCGCGGAGAAATAAGTTTGTCTATAATTGTTCTTACTGAGGAAAGAGAGTGAACCCAATATTCCTCCGAGCTGGCTCAACGAGCCGTGAAAAGGATTGCTCACCCCTCGGCCACTGACCCGGAGAACAAAAAGAGCGTGGCTAAAAAATCTTAGAATGGAGTCGTCATGGACGAGAAAGTAAAAGAATCAATTTTCAGACAGGTAGAAAGAGAGCCTTTTGGCAGGAAGTTCGGGTTGAAACTTACAGGTCTGGAGGAAGGATATTCCAGGGTGGAAATGATTTTCACCCCGGACATGGAAAATATTTTCGGCCTGGCCCACGGTGGAGCTTTATTTGCCCTTATCGACGAAGCCTTTGAAACCGCCTCCAACTCTCATGGCACAATGGCCGTGGCCTTGAACATGAATATTACGTACGTGTCCTCCCCTGCTCCGGGAAGCAAGCTAACTGCCGAGGCCAAAGAATTCAGCCGTACCGCTAAGACCGCCAATTACGACATCAAGGTGTTCGACGAGCAAGGGCACCTGATCACCTCATGCCAGGCTCTGGTTTTCCGGAAAGGAACACCCCTGCCCTTTCTTTAAGCGCTCAGCGTTCAGCATTCAGCTTTCATCGATCAGTAAAAACTCAGCGATCGCTGTTCAGTGCTTCCCGGCAGCGGCATAAAACTTCCAGCGTCTCGAATACATCTTCCAGCGGAACAAAGACCGGGATGGAATGCTCTTCCAGAAGGGCTCTGGCTTGTTCGTAAATTTTTTTGTCTCCCGTGAAGCTTACGTAGATTGATTTATGCGGGTATTTCGTGGAGAGTTCCGGCAGGAAACTGTATTTTTCTGCCGGGAAATTGGGGGATGCCAGCAAAATCGGGACTACAACGTCCACCCCCTCATCCTGCATCAGAATTTCCACCACAGCCTTATACGCCTCAACTGGACCGAGAATGGGGGTAATGGCGGACATATCTACGGGATTGGAAACGGTCACCCAGGAAGCGCTGATTTCCATTAGCTTTTTCCGTGCCCTTGCTGAATGAACCGCCATTTTTAAGCCCATCGATTCACAGGCATCGGCCACCACTACACCCAAGGCCCCGGAAGGAGCCAGCGAAGAGACTCGGCGGCCGGCGGGAAGGGGCTGGAAAGCAATTCCTTTGGCCACGTTGATTAGGTCGAAGTAACGTTTTATTCGAACGATCCCGGCCTGCCGGAACGCCCCATCTAAAACCAATTCATTCCCGGCCAGAGAAGCAGTATGCGTAAAAGCTCTTGCGGCGCCGGTTTTTGTCCGCCCTCCTTTAAGAACGACAACGGGTTTTTTCTGGGTGATCTTCCGGGCCACCTCGAAG
>JAOUFX010000286.1 GCA_029857975.1 Deltaproteobacteria bacterium
CGTCAAAGCGACCGGGCCTGACTCTCTGGCCAGCAGAATGGCGGCAGTCATCATGGGGAGTGCCGAGACGACATTTTACGTTCTGGCTGTCTATTTAGGAGCCGTGGGCATTAAGAAAACCCGGTATTTAGTCCCGGTGTGCATCCTTGCCGACATCGTCGGTATTTTCATTGCCATAAGCATTGTAAAAATCTTTTTTTAGCTGCGGCTGGATCAAGGATTTGTAGGCCCTGCACTGCCAAAGCAAATTATTGTCCGTTGATTTCACCTCTGAAAATATGGCTCTGGTTGCCCGAGGGTTTGGTCCCTTGAGCGGATTTTAAAACTCCGGCGGGAGAACGATATGTCGCCTTTATCCAAAAAAAATCTGAATCGCTACTTTGACCCGGATCCGCAACAACGCCGAATCGCCCGGGAGCTTTATGAAAGCGTAGCGGCCCTGCCGCTCCTTTGTCCTCATGGACATGTAAACCCGCAATTATTTGCCTCGGAAGAGGTATCTTTGGGGACTCCCGTTGATTTATTGATCCTTCCGGATCATTATGTCCTGCGCATGCTATACTCTCAAGGCATTCCCTTAGAGGTTCTTGGAGTTCACAGGTTGGATGGAGGTTTCGTTGAACAAGACCACCGCAAGATTTGGCATCTTTTTGCCGAAAACTTTCATCTCTTTCGGGGAACACCGAGCGGCCTTTGGTTGAAGGAGGAATTGCACTCGGTTTTTACCATTGAAGAAAAGATAAACGGCAAAACAGCCCAACGGATTTATGACCAAATTGAAGCCAAGTTGGCCCAACCCGAATTTCGTCCCCGCCTCCTCTTCGAACGGTTCAACATCGAGGTGCTCTGTACAACCGACGGGGCAATAGATCCACTTTGCCATCATCAAGCGATCAAAGAATCAGGCTGGCAAGGCCGGGTCATCCCGACCTTCAGGCCGGATGCGCTTGTCAATCTGCTCACCCCCAATTGGCAGGACCACTTAAATGCTCTGAGCAATTTAAGCGGCATCACGGTCAATTCTTACGCTAAATTCGTTACTGCCCTGGAAAACAGGCGTGAATTCTTTAAAAAAATGGGCGCCAAGGCTACGGACCATGCCGCCTTGACCCCTTATACTCAAGAACTTCCAAAGCAGGAAGCGGAGACTATTTTTCAAAGGGCCCTCAAAGTCCAAGTAACCGAAGAAGATGCCGCCCGTTTCACTGCCCATATGCTCATGGAAAGTGCCAGGATGAGCGTCGAGGATGGACTGGTAATGCAACTTCATCCGGGGTCTTATCGCAATCACAATCCTTTTATCTTCAACCGTTTCGGTCCTGATATGGGATGCGACATTCCCATCCCAACCGAATACACCCGCAATCTGAAGCCTCTACTCAACAAGTACGGCAACGATCCCAACTTCACCTTGATCATCTTCACTCTCGATGAAACAGCTTATTCCCGAGAACTGGCGCCGCTGGCCGGTCATTACCCGGCCCTTAAGTTGGGTCCGCCCTGGTGGTTTTTCGACAGCATCAGCGGGATGATGCGCTACCGCCTGGAAACGACGGAAACGGCCGGGCTTTACAATACGGCCGGATTTAACGACGATACCAGGGCCTTCCCATCCATTCCCGCCCGCCACGATCTTTCACGGAGGGTGGATGCCAACTGGATTGCCGGCCTGGTGGTGAGAGGGATCATCGATATGGAAGATGCATTGGAGATGATTCAGGACACAGCCTATCGCCTGGCTAAGAAGGCCTATAAGCTTTAAAATAACCGGTTCCTATTTTTGATATTGCCAAACCCTTTGGCGGAAAAAATATGAATCCATATAAAAAACCTTGACAAAAGATATCAAACCGTAGTAGAAAAGGTTATTTCATGGAAAGAATAAGGTTAATGGGCAGAAAGCAATGGACATTCTGGGGTTGGTGGTGGTGGAACAACCAAGGAGGTGAAGTCTGCCCTTAAACCGGCCGGAATGACATATATAGATTTTTAAAAGCCGTGGGCAGCTTCAATAATGCCCACGGCTTTTTTATTTTAAAGACTTTTTCACCGCCGAGACCGCGGAGACCGCAGAGATGAACAGATTCAACATACAAATTAATGCGCAAAACATGGCTTTAATTTTTAAGGATTTGTTTTTTATTTGATTATTTTCTCTGTGCTCTCTGCGACCTCTGTGGCTAAAAAATCTAGGGAGAAGAAATTGAAAAAGATTCTACTGGGTAATGAGGCCATTGCCCGCGGGCTGCTGGAAAACGGTTGCTCCTTCGCCGCCTCCTACCCCGGGACTCCGGCTTCGGAAATTCTTTCCTCTTTCCTGCAGATGGCCGCGGCTGAAAAGAGCCCGGCGATAGGAGAATGGTCCATCAACGAAAAGGTGGCTTTCGAGACGGCTCTCTCCGTCAGCTATGCCGGAGGTCGCGCGGCGGTAAGCATGAAACAGGTCGGCTTGAACGTGGCTTGTGATCCTCTCATGAGTTCAGCTTACACCGGAGTAAAAGGGGGCTTTTTGCTGATCTCGGCCGATGACCCAGGCCCCCACAGCTCTCAGACCGAGCAGGACAGCCGGATGATGGCCATGATGGCCAAAATCCCTGTCCTGGATCCCTCCACCCCCCAGGAAGCAAAAGAGATGATCCGGCTTGCCTATCAGATATCCGAAGAGTTCGAGATCCCGGTGATGCTCAGACCTACCACCCGGATTTGCCATTCCCGGCAAGGGATGGCTCTGGAAGCAATACCTGACCCCTCGTTGGCTTCCGGCTTTTTCAAAGACCCCCAGCGCTGGGCAGCCACCCCGAGATACCGTTATACCCTGCATCACCAGTTGAATCAGAAAATCGAGGCCATTGCCACCAAAGGCGGCCAAGATTCTTATCAGCGGATCCTGGGAAGCAGCAAGGCCGGTCAATGCATCATCTCTTCCGGAGTTGCGCTCGCCCATACTTATGACATTCTTAAAGAATTGAATCTGGAGGATCCAATTGCTCTTTACCAGGTGAAGATGCCCTACCCTTTGCAGGTTCAGGCTATTCTTGATGAACTCGTTCCTTTTGAAAAGATCCTCGTCATCGAAGAAACCTACCCGGTGATTGAGTTGCAATTGGCCATGCGCAGCCGTATCCAAGGAAGGCTCGATGGTTCGATCCCCCCGCAGGGAGAACTCATTCCGGATGTCCTGGTTCAGAGCATCGGCAATTTCGCTCAGATTTCCGCAGAAAAAAAGTCTCCGGCCCCCGGCAAGGCCAGGCGTCCTACGCTCTGCCCCGGATGCCCGCACCGGGCTGCCTTTTACGCCATCCGCCAAGCCCTGCCTCTGGGAATCTACCCGAGCGATATCGGATGTTATACCTTGGGGTTGAACTTGGGAGCGGTAGATACCGTCCTTTGCATGGGAGCGGCCATCAGCCAGGCCGCCGGCTTATACCACGCCTACCGGATGAAAGGGGAAGTCCCCCCCATTGTGGCTACCATCGGCGATTCCACCTTCTACCACGCTGGAATACCGGCCTTGATCAACGCCGTACATAACGGGGCGCAATTCATCCTGCTCATCCTGGATAATTCGACCACGGCCATGACCGGTAACCAACCAACCCCCGCGCAAGAGCTTCTGGCCGATGGCCGGCGGGGAAAAGCCGTGGCCATTGAAGATTTAGTCAGGGCGAGCGGAGTGCCCAGCCTCACGATCATCGACCCGTACCAGCTCGAAGAGATAACCCGCGCTATAAAGGAAGCGGATAAAGTAACCCGTTCCCAAAATGGAGGGATTGCCGTAATTATATCCCGGCATCCGTGCCTAATGACCCCGGGCGCAGGAAAAAAGCAGCCGTCTTACGGCATGGAAATTACCGAGGATTGTATTGCCTGTGAAATTTGCTTCCGGGATTTCGAGTGCCCGGCGATCGGACTCGACCCGGAATCGGGCAGGGCCAGGATCAACGCCAACCTCTGTTCGGGGTGTGGTGTATGCGCCCAGGTATGCCCGCAGGAAGCCATTAAAAGAATTTAAATTTTTGCCACAGAGGTCACAGAGATCACAGAGAAAATAAAATAGTCAAAAATATGTTAGAGGGTTAATAATAATTTTTAATTTATTAAGTCGATACCGAAAAGGATTTATTCTGCGCATTTTTAACTCTGTGTCCTCTGTGACCTCGGTGGCAGATAATTTTTGATGGAAAGGTTTTCTATGAATATGCAGATCGCTATTACGGGAAGGGGTGGGCAGGGCGTATTATTCCTAACCCGGATTCTTGCAGAATGTGCCTTGAGATCGGGGATTGAGGTGATCGCCTCAGAAACCCATGGAATGGCCATCCGCGGTGGATCGGTAATTTCTACCCTGAAAGTCGGGTCCTATCGAGGTCCCCTGATCCGCAGCGGTCAGGCCGACCTGATTCTGGCCCTGGATGAAGAATCCGTCGATACCTATGCCCATCTCCTGGCTCCGCAGGGTGGGTTGATTCTCAACTCGCCCCGATCAAGAACCTCGCCCTCCATCGATGCCACAGGAATGGCTGCGGCAATCGGCTCCCCCCTTATGGCCAATTTAATCCTTTTGGGTTTTGCCCTAAAGCTTAAAAAATTGTTTTGCGATTATTTTCTTGCTGAGTCGGTGACCAAGGCAATATCTCCGGAACGGTTCAAGGAAAGCAATCTGAAGGCTCTGCAAATTGGTTATTCTTTCACATAAAAAAGGCGATTTACCACAGAGGGCACAGAGGAAAGTTAAGATAAATCAAGGAAACAAACTCCTTTTCGTTACTTAACTCTGTGCACTCGTTCAGTGCAAACAATGAAACATTTTATCTGAGGAATTGATCATATGAGAACTCAGAGAAAAGATTGAGCTTATTTTGTTTTTTTAACTATGAAATTAATCTCCGTGTTCTCTGTGGTTTAAAAGAATCGCTTAATTTGGGTTTCAGTAACCCGGAAGGCCACCGATGACTCTTTCCTTGCAGCTTTTTCAGTTCATCCTTTCCGGTTTGACCACAGGGAGTACCTACGCTCTGATCGCCATAGGTTTTTCCCTAATCCACAACGCCACCGGCATTGTCAACTTTGCCCAGGGTGAATTCGTCATGCTCGGTGGTATGTTTATGATCACCTTTTACAGTTTTTTAAAACTCCCCATGCTTGCGGCTTTTATTCTCACAGTCTTTTCCGTGGCGGCCGTCGGTCTGCTTTTGGAAATCGGGCCCAT
>JAOUFX010000287.1 GCA_029857975.1 Deltaproteobacteria bacterium
CTCCTTGGAGTTGTGCAAATTTCCCGCTCGGAGTCACCTCGGTTTTCCAGAAAATTTGACGGATCTTTTCCGTTACGTAACAGGTATAGAACGGAGCGCAGCAGATCTCCGGTCCGTTGGAGAAAGAATTATTCAATTAGAACGCCTTTTCAATTTGCGCGAGGGTCTAACTCCCGCAGATGACACCCTGCCTAAAAGGTTGCTGCACGAGCCAGTGCCCGATGGTCCTGGCCAGGGCCGGGTTGTGTCTCTTGTTCCTTTACTGGAACAGTATTACCGAGTGAGGGGATGGGATCTCCATAGCGGCCAACCATCGGCGGAAAAGTTGGAGAGTTTAGGGATTAAAAAAGATTAGACCCCACGCCCGAAATCAAGGCAAGAATTTATGACGGCTCAGCATGGTTGCCGCCAAAGCAACCAAAGCAATCCCGAACCCTATAAGGTCCGTTTTCCATCCCGGAAACGCCAACAAAAAACCCGAGATAGCAAAAGCGCCCCTCAATACGTAGTTGCTTATCCCAGATTGTATCTCTCCTACTCCTATCATGTACCCTTCGAACGCTGAACCAATAAGAAACATACCCAAGGAAGCCGTGAGAACCGCATGTACAATGGCCATAGGTTCACCTTGCATTACTAAAACAGGGTTGAGCACAAAAAAGAAAGGCAACACGAATATAGCCCCTCCCAAACGACAGGCGGTAAGCGCGATCTTCATCGGTGATGTTTCAGCAATACTGGCCGCTGCAAATGCGCACAGGGCAACCGGAGGGGTGATGAAGGAAAGCATCCCGCAATAAAGGACAAACAGGTGCACCGCTAATTCATTCAATCCCGCACTGACCAAAGCCGGAGCTGCAACCAGGGCCAAAAAGATATAGCACGCGATCGTGGTCATCCCCATTCCTAAGATAAGGCTGGCCACGGCCGTAAAGAGGAGCATCAGTGGGATACTCCCTCCGGCAAGGATAAAAAGCTCTCGCGAGAAGGTGGAGGCGATCCCGGTAAGAGAAAAAGAACCCATCAGCACTCCCGATCCGGTCATGAGAGTAAGCAACATGGCTGAGCTTCTCCCGCCATTTTCCAAGAAGCGCCAGAAGCTCTCCAGGGTGAATCTTGTGTTCTTGCGAATCTGAGCAAGGCCAAGCATCACCGCCGTGGCCACGAATGCCGACTCCCCTGTCCACCGCAAGACAAACAGAAAAATTACCAGCACCGCCAATGTCGGCAAATAGAACCAACCATCCTTGAGAACTTCTCCCAGCCTAAGGCTTTCACCCGTCCGCAACCCTCGCAGCCCGCTTTTGGCCGCGTAGCCATCCACTTGAATAAATAATGAAAGGTAAAATAATGCTGCGGGTATGGCTGCGCCTAAAGCGACCGTAGCGTAGGGCACGTTTATAAAGGATGCCAGAACGAATGCCGTGGCCCCCATGATGGGAGGGGCTAATGTGCCCCCCGTCGAGGCGCAGGTCTCAATTGCGCCGGCGTATTCGGGGCGATAGCCGCAGGATTTCATGGCTGGAATCGTAATCGATCCGGTTGTGATCACATTGGCAATGGCACTCCCGCTTAAAGACCCGAAAAGGGCACTGGCGACGACCGCCATCTTAGCGGGTCCCCCCCGGGTCTGCCCGACAATACTTTTAGATAAATTCAGTAAGAATTTATCGCCTCCCGTCGCTACCACCGCGATGCCAAAAAGGATGAAGCCGAATACAATATTGGAGAAAATATCCACTAATGTCCCCATGGCACTTTCGGTGCTTAAAATATGGAATAAGGCCGTTTTCTGAAAGGAGCGCTCAACCCCTTGCAAAAAGCCAGGCATGTGAGAGGCGAAGAGAGGATAAAGAGAAAAAAAGAGCACAACCGCCATAAAAACGATACCCGCACTTCGCCGGATCGCCTCAATCAGGAGACCCCAGATGATTATGGATATGACCACCATGTGCCCCGGGGCAAGATAGCCGTAACCTTTCGTGAGGATGTCTAACCCGTTCCAGGCCAAGTAGAGAGATAGGGCCCAGTACAAAACGAAGAAAAAAATGTCGAGTCCGATCCATTTCCCTGCCCGCTCTGAAGAACGACCTAAGAAAACCAAGGGGATAAAAAAACCGACGATCACAAAATTAAAGGTTGGGCCGATGAGGACATAGCCCGAAAAAAATTTGAGATCAAAGATTTGATTAATCGCCAAAAGCAAGGCGATCATGAAAAAGCAAATGAAAATCCAGCGGCGAACCTTTTCTATACGTCCTTCCTCTTTGGCCATCCATTTCCTCCTTCAGATAGGCCGCTCCCGATTCAGAACCACCTTTCCCTTTTACGCTGCCGCCCAGGAAGCAATGACCCTTCCCCCAGTTTTAAGAGGAAGGGTCCTCGTGGCCACCGGAAAAACTGTGGCCGTTGCCGAAACGGATAAATTTGATAGGACGCAGGTTTGCGCAGATAACCATCGAGCTATAGCTGGGGGGTCCAAAAGCCGGCCTTGGCCCTTTTTTCCATCCAGAAAGCGGAAAATTTTTCGCCCTCGATCCCTTTCTGTTTGGCCTCTTTCACCGTCTGGTCCCACAATGCTTTTAATTTCGCCTGGTGGGCGATGCGTTCTTGGTTCTTCTTCTCCCGTTCAGCGTTCCACCGGCCGATTTCCTTGAAGTAACGGATCGCTCCTTGATGCAAAGGCACAACTTCATCATCAAAAAGCGAAAGGCACTTGTCGATTGTCCAGTCCAAACTCAGAGATTTATTCTTTTTGGCATATAGGTCATAACATTCATGGAGATACTTGGTTATATAGTAAGCGGTGTCCTCGTCCAATTTATCCCAGGTCAAGAAATTGGGATATCCCTGTCTCGCAACCCAGGCGGGATTCTTTTCCGAAATGTTGGCTCCTACCGTAGCCTTCTTCGGGGACATGGGGGGGCAAACTCTTTGCAACCTTTTCCAACCTTCTTTGTTATCTGGAGGCATCTCGAGATACCGTATACCGGCGGGCATGGAGGCCAGCTCATAGGCCTGGCTGCTGACCAGATTAAAGAACGTGGAATCGATCCTTTGTTTAACGACAGCGCTGTACGCGGCAACCGGCCCTCTGTGCGGCACAGGTACCACATCCTTCCAGGTCAAACCTCCGAAGGCCAGGAAGGCCTCATTCATCAGTTGAGGCGAAGGAGAACCAGGCATCGTGGCCACTTTTTTACCTTTTAAATCTTCTATTTTATTTACTCCTGAGTTCCCTCTGACCGCCATGGCCGCTCCCACATGCTCTGGTATCCACAGATATCGCACGGGTGTAGGACCCCACTCCGGCGCGCTAAATTCGAATAAGCCTTCCTGTATCTGCCATCCAGAAATTGAATTCAACGCGGCGGTGTGCGCCTCGCCTTTATAGGCCATGAGTGCCCTGGCCACGTCCGCGCCCGCTGGCACTAACCTGACTTTGATCCCCACCTTTTCGATAATGGCCTCGGCTACCAGCCCCTGCAAACTGTACGCACCTGCGCCTGCCGTGTGGCTGGCGAAGTAAATGATATCCGGGCGCTTAGCAGCCGCCCGATCAACGATCCCTTGCCCTATCAAAAACAGGATGATCAGCGCCAATAAAAAGATCTTCTTTTTCATTCTTTCCCTCCTTGAAATCCGGAGTCTGAAAGACTCCTTTTTTTGTTAAACGACTCTCAGGTATTCACCTCCTTTCCAAATTTATGGTAACGGTTTAGCCTGTGGGAAATTGGGTTAAACTTCAACACAAAATGCGTTCGATCCTGACGGCGCGGCGGGTGGAAGCGGATTCTATGATGGCCGAGACCACCTGGACGGCACGCAAACCATCCATCCCCGAGGCCTCGAATTCCTCATCCCGCTGAATCGCCCGCTGGAAGGCTTCAATTTGAAGTTTGTATAAGGATAACAGATCCCCCTGGTAGGACTCTTCCATATTCACCGCATCACTGACGACTTCCAGTTTACCCCGTAGAGGCTCCCATACAGTATCTTGCAACCAAACCCGGCCTCCCGTGCCATAGACGACAGCGTCATTTTTAGTGTCGGGTACCCGGCGGCCGCAACATACAGTTCCCACCGCGCCGTTGCCGAAGCGGAGGGCGATGGCGGCAATTTGTTCCAATGGTTTCTGGACGTTTTGGCCGTCGGTAATGGCCGCCACCTCCGTGATCGGCTGCCCCAAAAGAAATTGGAGCAAGTCCAGGGCGTGGACTCCCATCCCCATAATACTGTAGGCGCCTCCGGTCATGGCCGGATCTTCCCACCACAGGGAAAGGCCGCTGCGGCGGAGCAGATCCACCACCCCTCTTTTGTCCGGAAAAAAGAATTGGGCCTGGGCCAGAGAAATAAACCCCAAAATTCCCTCCTGGATAAACTTTCGCGCCCGGCAATGTCCGGGATGATGGCGCAGATGGAAGCCTACGCCCAGTTTCACCCCCTTCTTGCGGCAGGTATGTACCATATCCAGGGCCTCGGGCACACTCACGGCCATTGGTTTTTCAACCAAAACGTGTTTGCCGGCCTCAGCGGCCATTTGCGTGTGCCGGGCATGCAAGGAGGTGGGGGAGGCGATGAAAACGGCCTGGATCTCCGGGTTCTTCAAGAGATCCTCTAAAGAATCGTAGGACGCCGGAAGTCCGTGCTTCCGCGCGAAGGCTTCCGCCCGTCCTTTATCGCGGCTGAATATTCCGATGGCCTGATTCCCCTCCGCCAATTTCATGGCCGGAACGATCTTATTATCCGGATGTCTTCCGGCGCTCACAATACCCCATCCCAGAGTCATGGTTAATCTCCATGTTGGTGAATGAATTTTTTATTGTTTTTTTCACCCAGGCCTCTATCGAGCGAGAAAACGCCCCCACCCCGCATTGGCCACAATCTTTCCATCTTTCATGACTGTTTTCCCCCGCACCAGAGTCATGACCGGCCATCCTTTAATTTCCAAGCCCTCGCAGGGCAAGTGATCACCGAACATCTCAAAATCACCGGCCTGAACCTTTTTCACCTTGTTCAAATCCACCAGGGTCAGATCGGCATCCCCCCCAATTCTTATATCCCCCTTCTGGGGATATAAGCCATAGACCCGGGCCGGGTTGAAAGAGGTGAGCTCAGCGATGCGCTCGAGGCCAAGTCCTCTTTTATGATAGCCCTCCCCCAGCAAAACGGGTAACAGGACAGGGGTTCCCGGGCCG
>JAOUFX010000288.1 GCA_029857975.1 Deltaproteobacteria bacterium
TCGAGAAGAATACACCGAAGGCATGGCAACTCCTACTACGCTCTCCTTTCCCAGGGCATCCACGGCGATCGTCGCCGTCAGCGCCGAGTCAATTCCCCCGCTTAAACCGAGAAGCACCTTCTGAAATCCGTTTTTCCGGACATAATCGCCCGTCCCCAGAATCAGGGCCTGGTAAATTTCTTCCAGGGGACGTAAGGCCTCCTGGATTCTCGCGGGGAAGGGCTTAGGAGGCCGTTTCTTTTTCAGAGGGGGAAGGATCAGGCGCACCAGTTTTCCTTCGGCCAATGAAGCCAGCTTTTCTTTTCTCCGCCGCGGGTCATGAAGTCGATAAAGCAGAACATCATCCAGGTCTAAATCCACCACCAGGAGGTCTTCCTGGAACGCCTTGGCCGTGGCGATAACCTCTCCCCTTTGGTCCAACACCATGGACCCGCCGTCGAAAACCAACTCATCTTGTCCGCCCACAAGATTGACGTAGGCTACAATGGCCGAATAATCCCAGGCTCGGGTGGATAGCATCCTCTGGCGGAAATTCCTTTTTCCGGCATGGAAGGGAGAAGAAGAAATGTTTACCACCAGTTGAGCGTTACCCTGAAGGCACTGGGTACGCATGGGATCGCCGGGATACCAGATGTCTTCGCAAATATTCACCCCTATCGTCGTTTCCCCCAATTGCAGGACCAAAACATCCTTGCCGCTCTGGAAATAGCGATTCTCGTCGAAAACCCCATAATTGGGAAGGTAGATTTTATGGTACACTCCGACCAGTTTTCCGTCGTGCAGAACCCCGGCAGCGTTAAAAATATCTTCGCGCATATCGGCAAAACCGACGATAGCCGTAATTCCCCGGCTGGCTTTGGCTACCTTTTCCAGAGCATGCAGATTTTCTTGGACAAAGGCCGGATTCAACAGGAGATCTTCCGGGGGATAACCTGGAATCGCCAATTCCGGGAAGGCCACCAAGTCGGCATCCATTTCCCGGGCCTGGCCGATGATTTCGGCAATTTTTTGCCCATTGCCCTGCAGGTCTCCAACCGTATTGTTCATTTGTCCCAGGGCCAGCCGCAAGGTTCGCATCACCCTTCTCCCTCGACGATCGCAATATCTTTTCGGATCTTATACCGTTCAATCTTCGAGCGCAAGGTATTCCGGCTCATTCCCAAGAGAATCGCTGCCTGAACCTGATTCCCCTTCGTTTCTTGTAAAGCTCTCTTGATAAGGATTTTTTCTACTGCCGACATCAGGTCAGATTCCGGCCTTCCCTTAGCATGGTCCGCCAGTTCTTTGAAAACCGGCTCCATCAACATCTCCAGCCTTTTCTCGAAATCGATCTGTTCCTGGGCCCCGATTTCTGGTTCTACATCTTCCAGAATGAAATCCTCCAGGAGCAAGGTGTGCCCCTTGGCGATGACCAAAGCCCTTTTTACTGCGTTCTCCAGTTCCCTAACATTTCCCGGCCAGCGATAGCGCATCAATTTTTCCAGGGCGCGCGGGGCGATGTCTTTAACGTTCCGGTTGATCTCCGGCGCGAAAATTTGCAGAAAATATCGCACCAGTTCCGGGATGTCTTCTCGCCGCTCCCGCAGGGGAGGAAGGTGGAGGGTAACCACTTTCAGTCGATAGTAAAGATCCTGGCGGAATGTTCCGTCGCGGATGGCCTTTTCCAAATCCTTATTGGTGGCCACGATCATCCGCACATCGGCAGTAATGCGCTCGTTTCCTCCCAACCGTTCAAATTGCCGGTCCTGGAGCACGCGAAGAATTTTGGCCTGGGTAGCCGGGGTCATGTCACCTATCTCATCAAGGAAGAGAGTACCTCCGTTGCATTGTTCAAATTTGCCGATGCGCCTGGTCAAGGCCCCGGTGAAAGCACCTTTTTCATGGCCGAAAAGCTCACTCTCCAGGAGGGTTTCCGGAATGGCTGCACAGTTCACGGGTAAAAACGGCTTTTCCGCCCGGCTACTATGATGATAGACGGCTCGGGCCACCAATTCTTTCCCCGTTCCGCTTTCACCCCGCAGGAGCACCGTCACCCCTGTGGGGGCAACTTGGCCGATCATCTTGTAAATCTGCTGCATGGCCGGAGAAGACCCGACAATCGCCTCCCCCCCGACTCCGGACTCGGGACGATCCGGATAAGCAACCATCTTTTTCATCATCCGGGATACATCCAAAGCCCGCTCTACCATAGCCCTCATCTGGGGGATATCAAAAGGTTTGAGGATGTAGTCAAAAGCTCCGAACTTCATGGCCTCAATGGCCGTTTCCGTCGTACCAAAGGCGGTCATCAGGATGATCAACGCTTTGGGGTCTTGTTCTTTGATCTGCCGCAGAACATCCAATCCACTCTGCCCAGGCATTTTGATGTCCATGATCACCAAGTCCGGATTTTCCGCGAAAAAAAGGACCAGAGCTTCGGTTCCGTTCTTGGCTGAAGAAACGAGAAAGCCCTGCCCTTCCAACATCCGGTTTAACGAATACCGCATGCTGGAATCATCATCCACAATCAGAATTTTTTCCAAGACCCCTCCCCATTCACCACACCCTACCCCCTACACCCTACACCCCATACCCTTTTATTTTAATGGTAGGGTTATATAAAATGTAGTGCCTTTTCCAAGAGTACTTTCCAGCCTGATCTTACCCCTGTGTTCTTCGATGATCCGCTGGGCGATCGGTAGCCCCAATCCGATGCCTTCTTCCTTGGTGGAGAAAAATGGCTCAAAAATCCTGCTTTGGATCTCTTCGGCAATTCCTTCCCCCGAATCCTGAAAGGTTATGGTAACTGCTGGGCTCCCGTAAGTTCCCCCTGAGGGACGTTGCACCGCAGTGGCAACTTTCAATTTCCCTCCCTGGGGCATGGCCTGGATAGCGTTGAGCAAAAGGTTTAAGAAGACCTGCTTCATCTGCTCCCCATCCATTGGCACCGGGGGCAATGCGGGGTCATCTTCCCTCTTCAGCAAAACTCCCTGTGCTTCCATCTCGTAAACCACCAGGGCAATGGTTTCTTCCAGCACCTTGCGCACATCCCCCAGCTCCAGAGAAGGCGGCCGAGGCCGAGCGAAATCTAAAAACTGTTTTATAATTTTATTCACCCGTTCAATTTCGGTCTCGATCACGGCTAAATCTTTTTCCCGCGAGGCGGTGGTAGCCATTTCATCCACCAGGGAATGGATTAAAATTTTGATGCTGGTCAAGGGGTTGCGAATCTCGTGGGCAATCCCGGCCGAAAGCTTACCCAAGGCCGCCAGCTTCTCGGATTGAAAGAGCTGTCTTTGGGTATCCTCCAGCTCGGCCGTGGCTCTTTTTACCCCTTCCTCCAGCTGGCTGCTAAAGGCTCTCAGCTCTTCATACATCAAAGCATTTTCTAAAGCCAGCGCCGCTTGGTTGGCAAAAATCATCAGCGACTGGAGTTTCTTTTCCGTGATAACGGTCTGGCTCACCAGATTATCGGCGGCGATTCCTCCTAAGACTTTATCCCGCGAAAGTAAGGGTACAACCGCAAAGGATTTCACATCCAAAAAATTGATCACCCCCCTATTCACCCGGGGGTCCCGGCCGGCATCCTCCACGATGAAAGGCCGGCGTTCTTTAATGGCCCGGGAGACCATGTTGTCTTCCGGGTCATAAGGTAAGCTGATGTCTTGAATCTTATCCCTTTCCACTCCGACCGCAACTTTGCAGACCAGTTGATTTTTCTCTTCATCCAGCAGATAAAGGCGGGCCCGGTCAAAACCAATTCCTCGGGCGACTCCCTTCAAAATCAATTCCAGGATCTCATCCAAGTTCAGGGTGTGCATGGATTGGCCGATATCATGGAGCAGCGAGAGCTCGCGCACCCTATCCAGTTCCTCGATAATCTCTTCTTGCTTTTTCTGGAATTCGTCGAATATCGGGTAAGAGGTCATGGAATGCTCCCCAAAATCCAACCCTTTGACTTCTTCTTCGGGTGAGACGCGCAGCCCCACGGTGGCGTCCAGGAGTTTGAAGAATCCAAAGGAAAGAGGAAAGGCCCAGAGGAAAACAGTAATCACTGCCAGCGCCTGAACCATGAGGAGGTCAATCCCCCCTCCGAAGATCAGGCCGTTTACGGCGTAACCCAAACTATTCTGTACATATTGATCCTGGGCAAAAAGCCCTACCGCCAAGGTTCCCCAAATGCCGTTTACGCCGTGAACAGAAATGGCCCCCACGGGATCGTCTATGCGCAGTTGCTCGAACGCTTTCAGGGAAAAATATAGAATGAAACTCGATAAGCTTCCAATGACTAAAGCGCTAAATGGGCTGATGATGGCCACTCCTCCGGTGCAAGAGACCAGGCCGGAGAGGACTCCGTTGAGAGTCATGCCCACATCAGGCTTCCCGCGGAGAAACCAGGTCAAAGCCATGGTACACAAGGCTCCGCTCGCCCCCGCCAGAATCGTATTGACGGCAATCAGGGCGATGCTCGGGTTGGTAGCCGAAAGGGTATTGCCGGTATTGAATCCAAACCAGCCGAACCAGAGAATAAACACCCCCAGGGCCACCAAAGGAATATTATGCCCGGAAATGATATTGACGGACCCGTCGCGGTTGAGCCGACCCAGACGCGGTCCCAGCACGAGCACCCCCGCCAGTGACACCCAACCCCCCACGGAATGCACGACCGTGGAGCCGGAAAAATCAATCATCCCCTTGCGGGCCAGCCAGCCCCCTCCCCAGATCCAATGGCCTACCACCGGATAAATCAACGTGCTGATGAGGACCGTGTAAAAAAGATAACCGATAAATTTAGCCCGTTCACTCATGGCTCCGGAAACGATGGTTGCCGCCGTGGCGGCAAAAACCACCTGGAACATCAAATTGGCAAACTTCCAGTTGTCTATTTTCCCGGAGTGAGTAATATGATTTAAAAAAAAGTCGCTCGTCCCGAAAAGCCCGAGAGCACTGGCCCCGAACATCAAACCATATCCGATGAAAAAGAACCCGATCGCCCCGATGGCAAAGTCGATCATGTTTTTCATGACCACATTGCCCGCGTTCTTGGACCGGGTAAATCCCACCTCCACGAGGGTGAAACCCGCCTGCATGAGAAAAATCAAAAAAGAAGCCACCAGGGTCCAGATCATATCCATGGAGGCGGCATGCTCGGAAAGGGCCTTGATGGGTTTCCCCGCCTCATTGCCCTCCAGAGGCAGGGACCCGCTCGGAATAAA
>JAOUFX010000289.1 GCA_029857975.1 Deltaproteobacteria bacterium
AAATCGCTTTTGGTTGGGCTGTATATCTCAAAAACTGAGTTGTATGGCAAGTGAAAAGGCCACCAGATATGAAGCAGGGTCTAAGGGCAGTATGGCAGATATGATTCGAATATCCAAACCGCATCATAAGGTTGGGGTTAATGGGTTATTTAGCTACGGGTGGGAATCTGAAGTCTCTATTTTCGGTCAATCGAAAATGTTCTTAGCCAGATTTATCGCAATGCCGGTTGACTACGTTCCATAGGATTGTTTTACTACATAAAGTTGGTTATC
The DNA here is from genome assembly GCA_029857975.1 of Deltaproteobacteria bacterium. The sequence goes on from JAOUFX010000289.1 coordinate 274, forward strand.
GACTCTCTTTACGCCCTCAACCCGGCCAGCAACCTCGAAACACTTCTCTTTCAATATTTCAGAAGTCACGTGCCCGATAATGCTAACCGTCCCTGCCTTGGTTTGGACTTTTACGGATGAAAACTCGTTTTCAAGGATGCCCATTAACATAGCTTCCACCTTGTGGGCCAGGGCCAATTCGATTAGCCTTTCCCCGATTTGTTTTTCGCCCTCTTTGATTTCCGGAGAAAGAAGGGACTCCATAATCAGTTTCATGCCGCTGGCCACAGAAAGTTTTTGGGTGTTGATTATTAAATCATAGAGCCCTTGATCCTCCCAGTCCGTATCGAAAAAAGAGCGAAGAAACCCTGCGGAGTCCCGGTCGCTGCGGTGGAGGATTCGAGTGGCTTCTTTTTCATCCCCTCCCTCCAGCGCCATAAGCCGCGTCAGCCTGACCCCAAAGGGCGCAATGATCCGCACATGGAAAACACCTGGAAAATCTTTCAATAGAACTTGGCCTCCTCTCCCCACAATGATAACATTGCCTTTCTTAGCAAAATCGTAAATCACCGCTTCGAGGGAGTGGAGAAACTTCCTCCTCTGGATTTGGAAAGAATTCCAAAAATGAGGCTTCTTCTCATCGAATTTCTCAACCACCGAGGCATAGAGACCATAATCCGAAAGAGCTTTTTCAATCTTGGCTTTATCGACATATTCATAGTTCAGTTTCTCGCCCACGGCTTGAGCAATCTCAGTCCCCAAGCTTCCAAGTTGCCTGGAAATAGTAATCAAGGACATCGTTGTTCCTCCTCTATGTCAAGGGGTATATTCGGAAGGCCCAAAATAGGAAAAAAAAGAAAGACGCCAAAGAGGCAAAAATCTCCCCGCAGCCATCGTAGAAGGACCTTCCGGAAACTCCTTCTCATAAAATCCTCCAGAAGGTTAGAGGTATGGTTGTTGAGTTTACTGGGTTACAGAGGGAATAACGACAATGCAATGAAAAAATACTCTTGTGCTAATGGAAAGTCAAGGGGAAAATTTTCCCAAATTTTCCCTGCCCCCCCTCACTTTTTATTTTTTCTCATGATTTCAGAAGGATTATCAGGACCCGGCGGGGAGATGCTGCGCGCCGGCCAAACGGTGGGATCAAAACTTTCTGCTCCCCTCACTTTGCCTCCGCAAAAAGAGAGCACAAACAACCTATATCTTTGTTACAGCGGTAGAAGTAAAGCTCCAAGTCATGGAAGAACCACCGCCTTTTGGCCCAGCACAGCATCTCCCCGCCGGGTCCGGGAAGAGACTTCCCGGCCCGGACGGGAGGGTGAATCTCTCCCTCTTTCATCACCCTCCCGTCCGGGCTCCGTTAATCCAAGTAAATTCATCAACCCATTGAAAAGTGAAGGGGGGCAAGGGAAATTTTCCCCGGCATTTAACCCATCTTGTTGACTTCTGTTTAAAAGGTTGAATAGCAGGGAAATTTCAACAACTGGAGATAAAGATGTTGTTACCTGGCTTGATAGTATCGGTCTGATCAAATGTTGATTTTCACGATTAAACGGAGAGGGGTTAGACGAAACAGCCTTGGCCGGTCACTTTTCGAGGGAAAACTTGTCAACTTCAGAGGAAATGTGCACCGGATAATGGCCGCTATAACAGGCCAGGCAAAAGCTGCCGCTGGGCTGGGGCATGGTTTTAACCATTCCTTCCAGGCTGAGGTAAGCCAGGCTGTCTAAGCCGATAAATTTACGGATTTCTTCTACGGAACGGGAAGAGGCTATCAATTCCATCTGGGTGGGAAAGTCAATCCCATAATGGCAGGGAAACCGATGGGGAGGGCAGCTCACCCTCATATGTACTTCCTTGGCCCCGGCTTCCCTTAGGGCTTTAATCCGGGTCCGGCTGGTTGTACCGCGGACGATGGAATCCTCGATCACTACAACCTTCTTTCCCCGGAGCAGGTCCCGAACAGGATTAAGTTTTACCTTAACCCCAAAATCCCGTACGGCCTGGGAGGGCTGGATGAACGTCCGGCCCACGTAATGGTTGCGAATCATGCCCATCTCAAACGGGAGCCCCATCCGCTCTGCAAACCCCAGGGCGGCGTAATTCCCCGAGTCCGGTATGGGCATGACAAAATCTCCATCCGCCGGACTCTCTTCAGCGAGACGTGCCCCCAGTTTCTTCCGAATCAAATAAACATTCTCACCGAAAATATTGCTATCGGGCCGGGCGAAATAGATGTACTCAAAGATACAGAAAGCTGGCTTGACTTGCGGATAGGGGTGTTCGGAATGCAGCCCATCCTGGTCAATCAGAATGACTTCTCCGGGATCTACGTCCCGCAAGTACTTGGCCTGAACTAAATCCAGGGCGCAGGTCTCTGAGGCCAGCACAAAGCTTCCATTCGTCTCACCCAGGCAAAGAGGACGGAACCCCCGAGGGTCCCTGGCCCCGATCAGGGCTTTCTCCGTGAGGAGCACGATGGAATAAGCCCCTCGAACCTGGGAGAGAGCCTGGATTGTTTTCTCCATATATCCCGGCTTTTTCGAGCGCGCGATCAGATGGACGAATATCTCACTATCCATTGTGGACTGGAAGATCGATCCCCTGGCCTCCAGTTTATTTTTCAACTCCCAAGCGTTGACTAAATTTCCGTTGTGGGCCACCGCCAAAAAACCTCCCGAATGCTGTACCAAAAAAGGCTGGGCATTTTTCAGCAGCGAAGAGCCCGTAGTCGAGTAGCGGACATGGCCCACAGCCGCATCGCCGGAGAGAGCTTTTAATGTGTTGGCGTTAAAGGTGTCGGCTACCAATCCCATGCCTTTATGACTCTTCGGTTCCCCTCCATCGGCCGTAACAATCCCCGCGCTCTCTTGCCCCCGATGCTGCAAGGCATAAAGGCCAAGGTAAGTAAGGCTGGAGGCTTCGGCATGGCTGAAGATTCCAAAAACCCCGCATTCTTCTTTGGGGGAATCTGGCCGGAAAGTCCTTACCCAAGACCCGGACCCGATTCTCGGGTCCAAGGTTCCCTCTTTTTTCCCTTTAAAGTTTGGCATTTCCCCTTCCCCTTCTTCGAGGCTTACCGATCTGAACCCTCGGAGCGGTGGGCTGCGGAAAAATCAAGCGTAGGCTGAATCTCTGGTTTATGGCCGAAGGCTTCCTCATGATATTCTTGCAAAGATTTCACCTGAACCTCTTCCTTCAGGAGGGCTTCAATACCGTTCACCGAGGCGGCGGCGCCGGAGATGGTCGTAATTAACGGTACGTTGTGGGCCACCGCCTCCGCCCGGATCGAGACCTGGTCCCGCTTGGGACGATGCCCTGTCGGCGTGTTGATGATTAGGTCGATGGCGCGATTCTTGATCAAATCTACGATGTTTGGCCTTCCTTCGTGCACCTTACAAATGACCTCAACAGGAATGCCGTTCTGAGAGAGGGCCTTGGCTGTTCCCCGTGTGGCCACGATCTGAAAACCGAAATCAGAAAGCTTTTTGGCGATAAAAATAATGGCCCTTTTGTCCCTATTTTTCACGCTGATAAAAACCTTCCCCCTCTGGGGAAGAATCTGCCCCGCGGCCAGCTGAGCCTTGGCAAAGGCAATTCCAAAAGCGTGGTCAATACCCATAACCTCTCCGGTGGATTTCATCTCCGGTCCTAAAACCGTATCCACCCCCGGAAAGCGGTTGAAAGGAAAGACCGATTCCTTAACCGCAACGTGTTGCACCTCCGCCTCTCGGGTGAAGCCCAATTCTTGAAGAGTACGGCCGACCATCACTTTGGCCGCCAGTTTGGCCAGGGGGACGCCGGTAGCTTTGGAAACAAAGGGAATGGTTCTCGAGGCGCGCGGGTTCACTTCTAATACGTAGACTACGTCGTTGCGGATGGCGTACTGGATATTCATCAACCCTTTGACTTTCAGCTCTCTGGCCAGAGCATACGTATTCTCTTTAATCACCCCGATCAACTCATCGCTCAGAGTGTAAGGCGGAAGGACGCAGGCGCTGTCGCCGGAATGGATGCCCGCTTCCTCGATATGCTCCATGATCCCGCCGATGATGACTCTTTCTCCGTCGGCGATGGCATCCACATCCACTTCGATGGCCTCTTCCAAGAATTTATCGATGAGAATGGGGTGTTCGGGCGAAGCCCGCACGGCGTCACGGATGTAACGCTCCAGGGTTTCCTCGTTATACACGATCTCCATGGCTCGCCCGCCCAGGACGTAAGAGGGCCGAACGACCACCGGGTAGCCCACCTCTTTGGCTACGATGCGGGCTTCTTCAAAAGAGCTGGCCGTGCCGTTCGCGGGCTGGACCAATCCCAATTTTCTGATCAGATCCTGGAAGCGCTGCCGGTCTTCAGCCCGGTCGATGCTATCCGGCGATGTACCCAGGATACGCACCCCCGCTTTCTCCAGAGGTACGGCCAGATTGAGGGGGGTTTGTCCACCGAACTGGACAATGATGCCCTCGGGTTTCTCTTTTTCCAAAATATTCAGCACATCTTCACGGGTAAGGGGTTCAAAGTAGAGTCGATCTGAAGTGTCGTAATCCGTGGAGACCGTTTCCGGATTGCTATTGACCATAATGGTCTCGTACCCTTCTTCCCGCAGGGCCAAGGAAGCATGAACACAGCAGTAATCGAATTCGATTCCCTGGCCTATGCGGTTAGGACCTCCGCCGAGAATCATTACTTTCTTTTTGGTTGTTGGCCGGACTTCATCTTCCCACTCATACGTAGAATAATAATAAGGGGTATAGGCTTCGAATTCGGCGGCGCAAGTGTCCACGAGTTTAAAGGTGGGGAAAATTCCTTTCTTCTGGCGCCACTGGCGAACGGTCATCTCTTCCGAGCCTAAAAGGTAGGCGAGCTGGACATCGGAAAACCCATACTCCTTGGCCTCCCTTAATAGCTCCTGAGGCATCTCCG
>JAOUFX010000290.1 GCA_029857975.1 Deltaproteobacteria bacterium
ATATGATGAAACCTTAACAACGATTGGCATGCCCCTTTTTTGTTTAGCAGTGATCCTGGTCACTTGCTTAATTAATCCGGCATCTTCCCTTGCCAGGTTTATTCCGCAAATGTGGCTTTTCCCCATTTTCGCTTTTTTCTTAGCCTGCCATTCCAATTACAAATCCATCCAAATTTTTGGATATCTGATTGTTTTTGCTTTACTTTTTAATAATATTTTGATAGGAATTACGTATTATAAGTATAATTTGGCCATTACCAATCTTTATAACAATAGGTTAGAAAAAATGGCGGCCGCGAGTAAACCAGATCCTATTAAATTCTATTTTGGGGGGTTCAAATCAAGCAATACCACTCGGTTTGATAAATTTGGAATCAATTATGAAATTATCGAAAACAAGGAAGATTGTAATAACGGACAAAGAATTCTTCCGCATAGCATAATTTTAAAATGCTCAAAGTGATATTCAGCCGCGCATGCATAGGCGGGGATTTCTGCTGAGACTGTCGGAAAATGCCAAGGTTAAAAATGACTTATAAAAACCGAAAAAATGAAAAGAGGAACGATAAAATGAACCCGGCTAAAAAGATTGCCGTTTTTGCTTTAGCGATTTCTATCTCTTTCTTGTTCTCCACCGGCAAATTATTTTCACTCAGTTGTATGGAGTCCCTGAGGGGTCTTGAAGGAGTAGAAGTTTTGGCTGAAGAATTAAAATCAGACCTGGAAGATTTCAACCTGACGATGATCCAGATTCAAGCCGATGTGGAATTAAAACTCCGAACGGCGGGCATAGAGGTTCTTTCCAAAGAAGAAAATGAAAAGCTTCAACCGTTACGCAAACCATATCTTTATATAAAGATAAATTCTTACAAGATGCCAAGGAGAAAAGGTTCTTTTGCCTTCAATATAGAGATTGCGCTTAATCAGCAAGTCGTGCTCCGTGAACATCCCAACTTTTTAAAAAAACCTTTTTATGCCCCAACTTGGTATACAAGCTTTGTCGGAGCTGTAAGCGGGGAAAAGGTGCCGGAAATTAGAGAAGTTGTTATAGACTTAACGGATAAATTTATCAATGCTTACCTGACCGCCAACCCCAAGAAATAATATAGATTGCAAGTTTCCACCCCTCAACTTCCTGAAAATTTGGCTTGACCACTTTCCATTATATATATATATTCCAAGAAGGATCCACAGGATGAGGTTGTAGTTAGGAGCACATATGCGGATGGGCATTATTTCTTTATTTGTAATGGCACTGGCAATGCCGATGTCCCTGAAGGCTGAACCTATAAACGGTCTCGGAATGTGGGTGTGGTCGAAATGGGCTTTCTCCACACCGGGTGCCAGGCAACAACTCGTCCAGTTTTGTGTTCAGCACCGTATCAGTCATCTTGATGTCCACATCAAGATGCCCCGCGATAACCAGATGCCGATCTTGCAAGATGCGGAGGCTTTTGAGGAGCTCATCCGGTTGGCTGGGGAACACAACATCACAACAGCGGCCCTGCGTGGCGATCCAAAGATGTTCTTCTTCCAGAACCATGAGCAGGCGCTGCGTGAATTGCGCGCCATCATTGCTTTCAGCGAAACGCTACCCAGGGATGCTCTGTTCAAAGGAATCAAGTACGATGTTGAACCCTATCGCACAAATGAATGGAAGGCCAAAGGAGCGACTCGTGAAGCCGTCATGCGTGACTACCTCACTTTCCTCCATAAGGCGCGATCCGTTTTGCACGAAGAAGCGTCCCATTTATGGCTCGCCGTAGATACGCCATTTTGGTGGGACCGCGATGAATTCATTTTGGAGTTCAAGGGTGAGAGGAAGCGGTTCAGCGAGCATGTGCAGGATATTTCGGACTTCATTGTCCTTATGTCATATCGGCGCAGCGCGGGGGAGGTCTTGAGGTGCGTGGAAGGTGAACGGATGTACGCCCAGCGGATTAACAAGGTCATCTTCCCGTCACTGGAGACGGTTAAACTGAAGCAAGATCCGCACCTAAGTTTCTGGGGAGTGCCTAAGGAGGAGTTTTGGAAGGTCGTTCCCCAACTGCTGGAGACAGCCAAAAAAGACCCGGCAGTGGGCGGAGTCATGATTCATTGTTATCGCAGCCTGGTCGAGAAACTCAACCATGACACTCCTAACAGCATAGGGGCAGACGACACCCTATAACTGGGCCTGATTCGCGACGTTAACCTCTCTTCCCAACGACGATCATCAACCCTTATCACGGACGAGTCACCGCACTTGGCTAGGTATCGTCAATGGTCTGTTAGGTCAAATCTTGGGTTGCACATCTCCCTCGATATGCCGACACGAATGGATTGACGGCCCTTCGTTTATCTCCCCGGGAGACCCTTGAGCCGGTAGATGGTCTCAAAAGCGTTGAACAAATCCAGGTACTGCTCCAGGTACCGAATCAAGAGGAATTTTTCTCTGACGGTTTCTTTAGCCCTTTTTCCCATCTCCTCCCTCAATTTTTGGTCTTTGATCAGGCGCACGATCCGTTCAGCAGTTTCCTCCACTGACGAAACCAAGAAACCATTGACTCCGTCCTCAATCTGGTAGCGAATACCTCCGGCATTGCCGCCAATCACCGGTGTTCCTTTCCACATGGCCTCGGCCACGGTTAAACCGAACCCTTCCCGAATGGATTTTTGCAAAACAACGGCCGCTTGGCGCTGCAAGGCGTTTACCAGGGCCGTGTCCTGGACGCTGAGGATGATGACGCGTTCTTCCCGGCTATCCAGCAGGGACTCGTATATCTCGGCTCCTTCCGGATCATCGGTGGCCACATTGCCCAACAGCACCAGGGTACAATCCACTTCCTTGCGGGCCAGATGAAAGGCCTGGATGACTCCCTGAGGATCTTTCCAGCGATCAAAACGGGAGATCTGGACCACCAGCGGCAGGTCCGTAGGAAGCTCATAGTGAGCCAGCCGTTCTTTCATCTCCTCTTCACTCATCTCCCGGTTCTTGATTTTGAAAGGATCGATGGCCGGCATGAAAAATACCTGGGGCGTTTTGATCTTCTGAGCGTACTCTTTGAGACTGAAGATTACGGCATCATACTTCTCGATCAGGGGAGAAAGATAATCCCAAAGTTCTTGGTGCGGGTTTGTCAAATCAATGTGGCACCGCCACATCCAGGGCCCGTTCTTCTTGTAATGATTGATCATCGGAAGGGGTTGGGGATCGTGGATAATGACCATGTTGTGGCTTTCCAGGTGGTTGCGGATGGCGTTCTCATAGATTACTTCTTCATAAATCTTCATCTTCCGGTCACTCAAATTGATCTCTTCCCCCTGCAGGGCGTTATGCATCTTTTTGGTGATGCTGAAGAAATCCGGGGGGCCCTGAATGACTCTCCAGCCCGTCTTGATCCCTACGCTATTCATCAAAAGGGTCAGCGAAGAAAGAAGCTCGGCCACCCCTCCACCGTAATAAGTTGAATTCACATTGACCACATGGAGATCCTGGAGCGGTTTGGCTTTTTTGCGGATCCGCTCGATGATCTCTCCGCCCACGAACGGCTCATAATCTTCGGCTTGAACCATTCTCTCAACCATAGGTCTTCTCCTTTTTAAAGAACGCGTATTGTCAAAACTTAACCACAAAGAACACGGAGAAAAGATTACCGCTATTTTGTTTTTCAACTAGGCATGTAATCTCTGTTTGCTCTGCGGTTTTAAAAACCGAAAAAAGGCTCTGCACCACAGAGGGCACAGAGGAAAATTAAGATAAAACAAGAAAATAAACTCCTTTTCTATGCTTTACTCTGTGCTCTCGTTAACTGAAAACAACACCATATTCTATCTGACGAATTTATTACGTGAGAACACAGAGAAAATATTGAGCTTATTTTGTTTTTTAACTATGCAATGAATCTCCGTGTTCTCTGTGGTTTAAAAGAATCGCTCAATATTAAGTTGCGGCCAATGCTTCGTAGCCCGCCACGATGTCCAGGAGTTCTTCCGTTATAGACATCTGCCGTTGTCGGTGAAACTGGCCATTCAGATCCCCCAGCCGTTCTTCGATGTTGCGCTCTGCTCCCTGCATGGAAGCCAGGCGGCTGGCGTTCTCGCTGGCCAGGGACTCGGCGAAGGCCCGATAGAGGGATACAAAGAGGTATTGGCGAATCAGTTTAGTGAACAGGCGCTCCCAGTCCATCGTAAAAGTCGGCAAAACCCTTGTGGGCCATTTCCTGACCTGTATCTTCCGAAGCCATTCCCCATCAATGGGCAAGAGCCGCAAAGTCTGGGGGCGATACGATGCGCTGGAAAGATGCTCGCAGAAAAATAGCATTATCTGATCGATCTTTCGCCGGGAATGCCACTCCTCGATGATCATCACCAGCTCCTGCACCATCGGGGTGATTCCGGATGTGGAACCGGGGACCGAGAGGATTTCTTCGAGGGGCTGCCCGGCATCCTCGAGCCGTCCAGCCACCCGCAGGCCCACTGTAAGGACAGTGCGTTTCCCCCTTACCCCTTCGATTCGCTCCATAACCTCCAGGGCGTGAGATACAATCTGATCATTCAACTGGCCGCACATACCCTGATCGGAGCCGAAGACAATGGCTCCCAAGCGGTTGGCCGGCTCGGTCTTCATCAAGGCCAACGCTTCCGGCCTTGTGCGCAAAAGGATTTGCAGGCCCATTTCTACTGTGCGGTTATACTCCGCAAGGGATTCCACTGCCTTTTCGAATTGGCGGATGTTTACCGCCGCGAGAGTTTTCATGGTCTTCACCACGGACTGCAGATCCCCGGCGGTTTTAATTTTTCTTTGCAAAGCCTCAGCCGTTTGCATGTGGAGGCTCCTTAAGAGAGGCCATTGCCTTCCGGGCAACATTCAACAAGGCTTCCTGATCTTCGCCGCTTAATTTCTCTCCCGACGGAATCTTGCGACAAACCTCTGGCAGTTGTTGGATCACTCCCTCGCCAAGGACCCTTTCCACCTCAGCGATTTGCTCCAGGGGAAGATCATCCATAACTCCCCTCGTGGTGGCGAGAAGGATAGCAATCTGTTCGTAAACAGGCATGGGTCCGTATTGGGGCTGTTTGAGAATCTCTCGTACCCGCCGGCCCCTTTCGAGCGTTTTGCGGGTTTGTTCATCCAGTCGTGTCCCAAACCGGGCAAAGGATTCCAACTCTTCAAACTGGGAATAAGAAAGGCGCAGA
>JAOUFX010000291.1 GCA_029857975.1 Deltaproteobacteria bacterium
AATTATGGGGCTGGAATACAGGGCCGCGGGCAGTTCACTCGCAACCGGGAAAATGGTTTCCAGCGAACGGATTTATCTTCGGGGAGGAATTCAGGCCCGCTTTATTCCAGCCGGGCATGTGCTGGGCGCGGCGGGAGTGCTCCTAAGGCAGGGGAGGCATACTCTTTACTACACGGGGGACACATCTTTGCAGGAGCAGGCCCTTATTCCGGGAGCGGTCATTCCCGAAGGGGAGATCGACGTTTTAATCATTGAATGTACCTATGCCAATGACCCTGAATACCATTCTCAGAATCGGCAGCGGGAGATTGATTCCTTGGCCAGGGAAGCCACGGCGATCCTTTCCTCAGGAGGCTGCGTTCTTATCCCCGCCTTTGCCTTGGGGAAGACCCAAGAGCTTCTCTGCCTTCTCCGCCACCTGATGCGGCTGGGGAAGATCCCTTCAGTCCCCCTTTTCATATCCGGCTTGGGGAAAAGCATTACCGAAATATACCAGGACCACCGCCGTTACTTGCACCCCCAGGCTTCCATTCTGAGCTTCGACCTCTTCTCGGTCTTGGGGTTCCTCGATGATCTTTCTTGCGAAAATCTCCTCAGAGAGCCCTGTCTGATTGTAGCAACCAACGGGATGATGGTGGAAAACACTCCTTCAGCGCGCATCGCCCGTTGCCTGGTCCAGGAAGAGCGGCACGGCATCTTTTTCTGCGGCTACATTGACCCCGATACCCTGGGGTATCGAGTATTCCATGCCCAACGGGGAGAAAATCTGATTTTTTCTCCGGAAAGTGCCCCCGTGACCATCAGGAACTCTAATATCAAGCGATTCTATCTCTCTTCCCATGCTGATCGTTACGAACTTTTGGAGATAGCCAGGAAGCTTCAGCCACGCATCATCATCCTGGTTCATGGCGAGAAGGAAGGAATGGAGTTCATGCAGGAAGAATTGGCGGGGAAAAGTCAGATTTTTATGGGAGAGAAAGGGGGAAAAATTTTTTTAGACTGAAGGGTTCAAGGATTCCAGGATTCAAGCGAAAAAATATTATTTTGCTGTAGGTTGTTCACTTGACCCCGTGAACCCTCGGACCCTGGAACCCTCAAATTTTTTTGAGGGCTCTGGAGATTCGTTTTACAACCTCTTCTCTTCCCAAAATCTTCATCACTTCGTAAATCCCCGGACTGACGGCTTTGCCAGTTAGGGCCACCCGAACCGCCTGGGCAATCGCCCCCAACTTCACCCCTTTTTGGGTAACAATCTCCTTGAAAATTTCTTCCAGGCCTTTCTCGTCGAGCTCGGGGGATGAATTTATTTTGACGTTAAGCGTCTCCAGAGGCTCTTTGATGTTGGGGGTCAGATGCTTCGCCGCCGCTTTTTCATCTGTGGGAAAATCATCCCGGCAGAAGAACTCGGCCTGCTCAGCCATCTCCACCAGGGTTTTAGATCTCTCCCGCAGGGTCTTGATTACTTCCTTGAGCCAGGCACGGGATCGCGGCTTCAAACCCTTTTGATCCAAGAAGGGAATCAACTGCTCAACTAAATTATCGGGCTTTTCCTGGCGGATATAAAGTCCGTTCAACCAGAGGAACTTTTCGGTATTGAAAACGGCGGCAGATTTTCCGACGTTCTCCAAAGAGAATTTCTCCACCAACTCCTGCTGGTTGAAAACCTCCTGGTCGCCATAGGACCAGCCCAAGCGTACCAGATAATTCACCAGCGCTTGCGGCAAGTATCCCATTTCTTTATAGGCCAGAACCGATGTTGCCCCATGGCGTTTGGAAAGACGGGCTTTATCTGCCCCCAAGATCATAGGGACATGGGCAAACTGGGGCAAAGGATAGCCCAAAGCCTCGTAGAGGAGGATCTGCCGGGGAGTGTTGTTTACATGGTCATCACCACGGATGACGTGGGTGATAGACATGGTAGCATCGTCCACCACGGCGCTGAAGTTGTAAGTGGGCCAGCCGTCGCTGCGCTGGATGATCAGGTCGTCGAGCTCCGCGTTCTCGAACTCAATCACCCCCTTGATCAGGTCGCGCAAAATGGTCACCCCCTGCTGCGGAGCCTTAAACCGGATGGCCGGTGTACGGCCGGGAATGGGTTCCTTCAGGTTTTGGCAGCGGCCGTCGTACTTGGGTTTCCGTTTTTCCTTGAGGGCTTTTTTCCGTTTCTCCTCTAATTCTTCTGGTAGGCAATAGCAGGGATAGGCCTTGCCCTCTTGCAGAAGCCTTTGGACATGATCGCGGTAGAGAGGTAAACGATCCGTTTGGTAGATGGGGCCTTCGTCCCAGTCCAGGCCGAGCCAAGTCAGGCTCTCCAGGATGGCATCAATGGATTCTTTGGTGGAGCGTACCTGGTCGGTGTCTTCGATGCGTAGAATAAATTTTCCTCCCTGGTTGCGGGCATACAACCAGTTAAAGAGGGCGGTCCTCGCTCCCCCGATATGTAGGTATCCGGTTGGGCTGGGGGCAAAACGTAAGATGACACAGTCCATGATCATTTCTCTCTTATTTTTTATTCTATCTTAGGGCATGGCCTCGGCGATGGTCAAGAGGATTTAAAAATCTCTCCACCTTTTATTTCATTTTTATCCAGATTTTACATCAGAGGGGCTATTTTTCTTGACATCCTCTTTTTTTTGGGGCATAAATACTACACTACATGTTCTTCCTGCTTTTCAATGAGTAAGATAGATTGAAACCCTCCTCTATTTAGAAATTGAGTTGGTACCTATGCGCATGGTGTTGGTTTAATTTTTAAAATCTTCATTCCGGAAATTTCCATAACCATATATTATCATCCAGGCAATAAAAATGAGTACTAAAGTAACTAATGGATTTTAGATTATTAAAATGTAGGATTTTGCATGCTTCCCAAGCTGCTGCGTAGTCAGTAAATTTCGCAGAGGGATTTTCAATAGATTGCCATCATTCAGGAGATTAAAATGAATTCGACAATTCAAGCCTTAATGTCTGGCGCCATAGACCTGCATATTCATGCCAGCTTTGAATCTCCCCCCCGACGGCAGAACATGCTGGAGGTCGCCCAAGATGCCGCCGCTGTGGGCATGCGGGCAGTGGCTTTTAAATCGAAAGACACCAGTACGGTTGATAGTGCCCGGTTAGTAAGCACTTTAGTAAAAGGAATCAAAGTATTTGGGGGAGTTGTCCTCGATTACTCCGTGGGCGGGATGAATCCTCTGGCCGTTTATTCCGCTTTGGAAATGGGGGGGAAAATCGTCTGGATGCCCAGCTTTGACTCTGCCTGGACGATTAAAAAAGTAACCGAAGGGGCCAAAGGAGGAGCCAAAATCTACAAATCATTTTTAGACCCTAAAAGGAAGGTTAAAGATGGCCTTTCTATTTTAAAGGGTGGATTAAACGGATCTGAACTTTTACCTGAAGTAAAAGAAATTATATCCCTCATCGCTGAAAGAGGGGCGATTTTGGATACGAGCCATCTTTCCCCCAGGGAATCTCTTGTTTTGCTCGGGGAGGCCCAAAAGGCCGGATTGGAAAGGGTTCTGGTTACCCATGTGAATAGCGATATAATCGGCGCCACAATCGAAGAGCAAAAGAGTTTAGCGCAAAAGGGGGCTTATCTCATGCATACTTTCGCCCAATGCCTGCCCTCTCCCTTGAGAGATAGCCAGCCTCTTCAAACCATTATCGAAATGATTAAACAGGTAGGACCTGAACATTGTGTCTTGGCCACTGATTTAGGGAGGTTTACGTACGTTCCGCCTGTAGAAGGCATGCGGATGTTCATCGCAGGGTTGTTGTTGGGCGGTATCAATGAAAAAGATATCGAGACGATGGTTAAAAGCAACCCTGCTTATCTGTTAGGCCTATAAAACACTGAAAGGAGGAGGGGTCATGAAAAGGGGAAAATGGATTAGGGTAGGAATTGGGGTCTTATTCCTTGTTGTTTTTGGCATGGCGAATACTTCCGCGGCAGCAGAAACTCAGTATATGCGCGTCGGCGGTGCCAGCATTGGAGGAACCTGGCTTCTCTATGCCGGGAAAGTGGTTCAAATCATTCAAAAGGAATTCCCCAATATCAAAGCGAGCGCTCTGGTGAGCGGCGGAGGGGCGGCGAATTGCGTTCAGATTGAGCATAAAAAAATGGAATTGGGATTTACGCACACGGTGACGGCAAATATCGCCTATAACGGTAAATATTATGCAAAAGAGAAGAGTGAAAATGTTCGTCACGTGATGTCTTTGTTTCCAGCCATGCTTCATTTTATTGCTTCGAATAAACGCCCGGAACTGAAAGAATTTCCCGATCTTTTAAAGAAACCCTACAGAATGAGCGTACAGTCCAAAACTTTGGAGCTTTATGCCAACTGGGCTATGGAACTCTATGGCATGAGCATCGACCAGCTCAAGAAACAAGGCGTAAAGCTGAGCTACTTGGGGATTGGGAATGTGGCGAATATGATGCAGGATGGGAATTTAGACTTTGGAGTCATCATGGATCCTTATCGAAGCGGCGGAGCCCTGCAAATCGATCGCACCCCGGGCTTTCATTACCTTCCGGTGAAAGTCGAGGAATATTTGGCGAAATATCCGGGCTGGGTCAAAATGAGAGTCCCTGCTGGGACTTACGAATCCATCAAAGAAGATTATTTCGGGGTCGCCACGATTAACTCGGTCGTTTGCCACAAAGACATGCCGGAAGATTTCGTCTACAAGCTTCTGGATGCGATTACGAAAAATTTGGACATTCTTAATGAAGTCATCCCCGAGGGTTTGAAAGTGAAACCCTCGGATATGCCCGTAGGACATTCTATCCCCATGCATCCCGGAGCGGAAAAGTATTACCGGGATCGCGGCCTGCTCAAATAAAAAAAGAGGGCGAAGAGGGCCTTCGTAAATCCGATCTGCCCCAGGGGGAAGATTTCTTCTGCGGCAGGTCCAATCCCTTAATCCGGTGGAAAACTTCTGCGCCCCAATAGGGATTAAACGGATAGGACCCTACGAATAAGGGCGAAGATGGAAAAAAATCCAAAAGATCCAGAAAGCGTCGGAGAAAAATCCATTACGAATTTCCTGGCGGCAGGAAAGGGGTTTTCTTCCCGTCTGGTTTTAGGGACCCTGATCGGAGGATTGGGGGTCATGCTGGCTCTTTTCCACTTGGCCACTTCCACCTTTGGCCAGGCGGAC
>JAOUFX010000292.1 GCA_029857975.1 Deltaproteobacteria bacterium
TATCAAATGGAGCCCTATACTTCAGAGCTTCAACAGATGGGGATAGTAGTAATATATGGCTCAGAAAGTTTCAAAAAATACATCAAAAGATATGGGAAATATATTGATATTGGATTTATTGCAAGACCACACATAGCAATATATTATACGGGTCATATAATAAAATACTCAAATGCCAGAATTGTTTATATCGCTCACGATCTCCATTTCTTGCGTGAACAGAGGAGGGCCAAGGTAGAAAATAACCCAAAACTTTTGAGAGCCGTAGATGATTGGAAAACGAAAGAATTTTTCCTTATGAAAAATAGCTGTTTAACCCTTGTTTTTAGTTACGCGGAAAAGGAAATCATAAAAAAAGAAGACCCCTCAATTACAATTGATGTTTCGCCATGGATTCAACCTCTAAATTACGCTGCAAAAAATTATAAGGAGAGAAAAGATATTATTTTTATAGGCTACTTTGCGCATATGCCAAATGAAGATGCCGCCTTGTGGTTTGCGAATAGAATTTTCCCGTATGTTAAGAATGAAATCCAAGGGGTTAAGTTTATTATCCTGGGTTCTGATCCTACGGAAAGAATTTTGAAATTAAAATCGAATGACATAATTGTAACGGGCTATGTCAAAGATGTTTCGGGTTATTTCCAAAATGCAAAAGTTTTTGTAGCACCTTTGCGATATGGTGCAGGTTTCAAAGGTAAGATTGTCCAGGCGATGAGTTATGGTTTGCCAGTAGTTACCACAACAATTGGGGCCGAAGGAATGAATTTAAATAATGGAGAAAATGTTTTGATCGGGGATACTCCCGAGGAGTTTTTCAAAAAAATAGTGCAATTATATACTGAAGAAAGGCTATGGGTTAATTTATCTAAGAATTCAATAAGGTTTGTTGAGGAAAATAATTCGATTGATGTTGCAAAAAGGAAGTTTGCTGAGATTTTTGATCAACTTTTGGGGAAGAAATGTAAGTGATAACCATACAGGAGTAGGCGGATAATATTAGATCCTATATCATCTTTGGCATGACCTATGCCGGAGGCAATAAAGCGAAAAAAGTTTATAAAGGAGAGCCAGGTGGGTGAAATTAAGTCAGGAATCTATCCATTATGGATTTATCAATAATTGTAATCAATTATAACAGTTCTAATTTCGTGCTCTCCTGTTTGGCCTCCTTAAAGGAAGGACTAAGGGCGAATAGGTATGAGATTATTTTGGTCGATAACGGCTCGATAGACGGGAGTTGTCGGCTAATCCGAGAAAAATTTCCTGGATTGTACTTGATTGAAAATGCTGAAAATCTTGGTTTTGCCCGGGCGGTCAATCAGGGATTTAAAAAAACTAGAGGGAAATATCTCCTCATTCTTAACCCTGATGTCACCTTGATTGCCGGCTCAGTTGAAAAGGCAATTAATTTCCTGGATGGCTATCCTGAGGTAGGCCTCCTATTACCCAAATTAATTAATCCAGATGGATCCTTGCAGTTTTCCTGCCGGACTTTCTATGATTTTTCAATTCTTCTTTTCCGAAGGACTCCTTTGGGGAAAATCTTTCCAAGCCATCCAGTCATTCGCAAGCATTTCATGATGGATTGGAAACATGAAAGGGTCCGCGAAGTCGATTGGGGCCTGGGGGCATGCATGTTTGTCCGCCGCGAGGCCATAAAGGGGAAAAATATTTTTGATGACCGTTTTTTCCTTTACTTTGAAGACGTGGACTTTTGTTTCCGCTTGAAAAAAGAGGGCTGGAAAGTGGTATATTATCCAGAGGCGGTCATGGTTCATACTCATGTCCGCCAGAGTGCTAAGGGCTATTTCAACCGCCCCAAATGGGAGCATTTTAAAAGTTTAATCAAATTTTACTTCAAACATCGAAGATTCAGCCCTCCAATATCCTAAAGAGAATGTTGTTTGGATTCTGGGTGAAAGAAGAGAGATGTTGAAACGTGCCTTGATAACTGGGATCACGGGTCAGGATGGAAGTTATTTATCTGAGTTACTTCTGGAGAAGGGCTATGAAGTTCACGGCATTGTTCGGCGATCGGCCATTGAAGACCCCGAGCATCGCATGTCGAGAATTAAACATATATTGCCCCAACTAAAAATTCATTCAGGATCGATTGAAAGTTTTGCCAGTATCTTCAATGTGATTAAGGAAATAAACCCTGATGAATGTTACCACCTCGCCGCTCAAAGTTTTGTGGCCTACTCCTTCGAAGATGAATTTTCGACTCTCATGACCAATATCGACGGAACCCATCATGTTCTCTCGGCCGTCAAACAAGTTGTACCTTCGTGCCGCTTTTATTTCGCGGCTTCAAGTGAAATGTTTGGCAATGCCGAATCACCCCAGAATGAAAATACGAATTTTCAGCCGAGATCCGCCTATGGAATATCAAAGTTAACTGGATATCATTTGGTGAGAAACTATCGTGAAGCTTATGGCATGTTTGCTGTTAATGGAATCCTTTTTAATCATGAATCTCCGCGGCGGGGTTTTGAATTCGTTACTCGCAAAATATCTTCTTATGCGGTAAGGATCAAACTCGGGTTGGCCAAGGATCTTAAATTGGGAAATTTGGAAGCCAAACGAGATTGGGGTCATTCCAAAGATTACGTAAAAGCCATGTGGATGATGTTACAAACAGGTAATCCGGAAGATTATGTAATCGGGACCGGAGAGAGTCACTCAGTTCGAGAATTTGTACAGATTGCCTTTGATCATTTGGGTTTAGATTATCAGAAGTTTGTGACCACAGACCCCCAATATTACCGGCCGGCTGAAATCTATGATCTTGTCGCTGATGCTTCCAAGGCGAGAAAAAAACTCGGGTGGGAAAATAATTATCAATTTGTTGATTTGGTTAAAGAAATGGTCGATGGTGATCTGGAATCCCTTAAACGAGGGCCCATGTGAAAGTTTCTCTTTTTCAGGGGCTTGCCACGTGAGAATGATTAAACGCGTCAAATGAGGCGTAGGGGATGAAAAGCTTCTTTTCAAGCTTTCCTTTTTTGATTATACTGATTTCAATAATCCTTACTTGTAAACACGGGGGTGGTATGGGCCATGGATGCTACGGAATACGATCAGGGGGCTGCCGACGGGGAGAAAGTCTATTTGCATAATACGCAGGATTTAGGGTCGCGGTATAAGTTTTTGCCGATGGCCGGGGGTTCTCCGGTCGGGGAGGAGATCGCAGGGTATCTGAGCGACAAGTTTTTCCGGTTTGGTCCTCTAAACAGCCGGGCGTATTATGCGCCCTATAATGGAGCGATCGAGGAGTCCCAGGGGGAGCTGAAAAAGTGTTTAGGAGAGAAACTGGGGCTAACCCTGTCATATTCCCATGAGCAAATTGAGCCGTATGCGGAGGCTGCGGTGCACGATTTGAATCACCGTCTTCGTGATTGTCTCGCCGGAAGGAATTCGTGTCGGGTGTTCTTTCACTCCGGAAACAAACCTACTTTTACGAAACGAGAGAGGAGGGATATTTATGATGGTTTGATGGAAAAGATGAAAAGGATTTTAACGGAGATGAATCAATTCGGACAAGCGGCAAAAGAATCGGCCTGGAGGATTGCCATGGAGTTTTGGCTTCACTCCAGGGGGTATATTAAAATTCATATCGACCGAAAAGTGTCACCCAATTTAACCACCATTTTGGCCCCATGAATAGGTAGCGTGCACCCTCCCGTAATCCTTAATCTTTTTTACCAAATGGGACCCGATAAAACCTGCCCCCCTGTTACGACAAATCGTTGGTCAGACCAAAAGCCCATTTTTCCTTCTTGAAAGGGGAATCATGTATGCGATATTTTCGATTCATTGCTTTAAATTTCCCTTAACTAGGGATAAGATAACCGAAAATTTAATGAATTGGAAGATAAAAATTAAGCAAAAGAAGGCTTACCCCCTAAGGTATCCCATGGAAGAAAAAGGTACTCCCTAGGGTAACTTATTTTCCTATTTGTTCTTCGGAATGAATAATGGACTATAAAATGAAGGTTGCAATTGTCCATGATTACTTGAACCAAATGGGAGGGGCGGAGCGAGTCGTCGCTGTTCTCCATAAAATGTTTCCGGAGGCGGCGATTTTTACCACCATCGTTGACCGCGAAATCCTTCCACCGGAGTTGTCTTATGCGGATATTCGCCCTTCGTGGATGCAAAAACTTCCTGGTTTGAAAAAAACTTTAAGAAATACCTTCCATTTTATCCTCAGGCAATTGAATCTTTGAATGTCAAAGAATTCGACCTTCTCATCAGTTCTAGCAGTGCCTTCGCCAAAGGCGCCATGAAGGGCCGGAATGCCTTGAATGTATGCTATTGTTACACTCCTATGCGGTTTGCATAGGATTATAAAAAATATGTTGAAAAAGAAAGAGGACATGAATATCATCCTGCGTAGGACTCTTCCCTTTTTCATTGCCGGTTTCATTGCCGGCCTAAAAAAGTGGGATTTAAAGACAAGCCGTCGTCCGGATCATTACATAGCTATCTCCTCGGGGGTAAAACTCCGAATTAAAAAAATTTACGGTATAGATGCCGATGTCATATTTCCCCCTGTAGATATCAAAAAATTTGAGTTGGTGGAACACACCGACAATTTTTATCTTATCGTTTCAAGACTGAATTCCTATAAAAAGATTGATTTAGCTGTCAAAGTTTTCAACATCTTAGGAATTCCCTTGAAGATTATCGGTTCGGGTCCCTTGCTTGGGACTTTAAAGAGTTTGGCCCGCCCCAATGTCAGTTTTTTAGGAAGGATGAATGATCGGGAAGTCGCCGGATATTATGCCGCCTGCAAGCCACTAATCTTCCCCGGCGAGGAAGATGCGGGAATTGTTCCCCTGGAGGCCAATGCCGCGGGTCGACCAGTGATCGCCTTTCAAGGAGGCGGGGCGCTGGATACCATAATCGAAGGGGTGAATGGCTTTTTCTTCAATGAGATTACCGCTGAATCGCTGATAAAAGCCATTCAGTCCCTCGAAGCTGGTCAGTACAATTTTCAGCCTCAAGAAGTTCGGGCTCAAGCTTTGCGCTTTGACAAAGAAATTTTTAGGAGTAGAATGGAAAATTATATTTTCAAAAAATATGAGGAATTTAAGAAATCTGGGGGGAAATAGATTGCCGTTCTAATAAAGGCTTTTTCCCTTCTTCCTCCCAGG
>JAOUFX010000294.1 GCA_029857975.1 Deltaproteobacteria bacterium
AATGCCCCAGAACGAAGCGGTGGTGCAAACCGTGGCCGAGATGATCCAAAGAAGGAAAAGGGGGTAAAGAACATGGATAGGCGGATGGAGGTTTTAGAAGGGGCCATTGATCTTCATTTTCACGCTACACCGGACCTGCATGATCGGCTGCTGGATGAGGTGGAGATCGCCAGGGACGCGCGAGAAGCGGGCATGAGGGCCGTGCTTTCCAAAGCGCATTATGGGATCAATGCCAGCCGTATGTACTACGTAGGCAAAGCCGTCCCCGGCATCCACACCTTTGGGGGAGTCGTTCTCAATCCTGCTGTGGGCGGGCTTAACCCCAGCGCCGTGGAAGCGGCCATAGCTTTCGGAGGGAAAGAGGTCTGGATGCCCTCCATCTTCTCCGATGCCCATATCCGCCATTTCAAGGGGACTTACGGCACCATGCCGGGAAGGGTGAAGTGGCCGGAGAAAGGAATCACCATTCTTGACCAGGAGGGAAAGTTGCTGCCGGCGGTCAAGGAGATTCTGGATATGATTGCGCAGGCCGATATCATTCTGGGAACCTCCCACTGCTCGGCAGAAGAAAGCCGGATATTGATCGACGAAGCCTTCCGCCGCGGGGTGAAAAAGATCCTGGTGACTCACCCGCATAATGAAGTCCCCGATCTTTCCCTTGATGTCCAGGTGGAATTCGCCAAAAAGGGCGCCTACCTGGAACACTGCTTTCTGCCCACGACGCCCATGTTTTTCAATGCTCGCATAAAAGATGTCATCGAGGTGATCCGCAAAGCCGGGCCTGAGCGGTGCGTGCTGGCCACAGACTTTGGCCAAGTCTTCAACCCTTCGCCGGTTGAAGGATTACGCATGTTCATCCTCGGGTTGATCAATCAGGGAATTACCCACGAAGAGATCGACATTATGGTGCGTAAGAATCCAGCCAAGCTGCTGGGTCTGGATTAACCTTGGGCTGAAGAAATGAAGACGGATGATAGCCATGGAAAAAACATTCAGGGTTGGCCTGTTGGTTCCTTCCTCTAACACCATAATGGAAGTGGACCTTTACCGAAGCCTTGCAGCTCCGATAACAATCCATCCCGCCAGAATGTACTTAGAGGAGACGACTCCGGAAGGAGAGAGGAGGATGCTTTCCGAAGAAGTGCCAAGGGCGGCCAGTCTATTGAAGACCTTACATCCTCATCTTGTGGTCTTTGGATGCACCTCGGCCGGGGCGCTATCTGGCCCCAACTTTCCCCAGGAGATCAACAGCCAAATCGGAACGATTGTAGGCTGTCCGGTGTTGGACATTCTGACATCAGTGGCCGAGGAACTGAAGCGGATTCAGGCCAAGAAGCTCGCGGTTTTGACCCCTTATTCTGCGGAGCTCAATCAATCGATCCGCATCAGCCTGGAAGGGATGGGGTTTCAGGTTCTTTCGATCGAGGGAATGGGCATTACCGTGAATTTTGAGTTGGCTACTCCTGGGCCGGAGGAAATTGTTACTTTTGCCTTAAAAAGCCCCATTGCTGCCAACGCGGAAGCTGTCTTCCTTTCCTGTACGAATTTTCGGGCCTTGGAAGCCATGCCGCTATTGCAAAGGCACTTCCGCATGCCCATCATCACCAGCAACCAAGCTACGATTGAAAAAATAAAAAGAGCCTATGCCGGAGCAGCCTAACTCCGTGTCAAAGCCTTCGTTGTGGGTTTTAAGGTGGAGGCTCGGGTAGGCCGGTGCCAACCGGTATGAATCATTGCTCACTGCTTCCCCGGCAATTTTTCATGACCTTTGCGGGACATTTTCCGGTGTTTTATATGCTTCAGCCAGCGGTCGATTCGATCCCGATAAATGATCGTCAGAACAACGAAAAAGAGTGCAATGCCGATGATTACAAAGAATCCCCGATAGTCTTCCGACCGGACCGCCTGCCCTTGCAAAGACAAAAGAAGCGTACCCGGGATCCTTCCAATCGTGGAGATGATAAAAAAGGTGAGAACGTGCATGGGGCTTAAACCCAGTAGGTAACAGAAATAGTCTTTGGGCAACCCTGGAATGAGGAAAAAAATGAATGAAAAAAAGGCCCCTTGATGCTCCATGAGATAATCAAATTTCCCCATGAGCTCCTGCCCCACGAACCGGCGTACGAAAGGCAATCCCAGGCGGCGGGAAATCAGGAAAGCAAACAGCGAACCGAAAGTAAGGCCTATCGTAGAGAAGGTAAAGCCAAGACCGCTTCCGAAAAGGTACCCCCCGATGAAGCCGGAAAGCTCTCCGGGAAGGGGGGCAAAAAGGACTTGCAGGATTTGCAAGCCGATGAAAACGATGGGAGCGCAGGGACCGAAAGAGGCGACCAAAGCGGCAACTTGATCTTTGTTGGAGAAGAAGCGGATCGTATCACGGAACCACTCGTACGATTCCCGGTAATAATAGAGTAAAAGGCAGACAGCAAGCAGCAACAAGCCATACCCAAACAGTGATTTTCTGCTTTTCTTATCGTTATGGTTGGCCATTCATTCCTCGACGGTTTGGGGAGAACTCACGATTATGTACGTGGCTAACCCTTTGGCGATCAGTTGACCGTCTTCTTTTTTCACCTCCATATCTGCCATGACCAGCTTTTTCCCTTTGTTGACGATCCGAGCCTCCCCGATCATCTCTCCGCTGTAGACCGAGGAGAGAAAATTGATTTTAAACTCGGCAGTCGTCACCCTTTCCCCGGGTTGAATCATCGTCATCAGGGCAAAGGCCACCGCCGTATCTGCCAGCGAAGCAATCGCTCCCCCGTGAACGACGCCATAGCCTTGGGTCAATTCCTTCCTGAAGGGCATGCGGAACCGACTAAAACCTTCATCGATCTGGTCCAGGGTAATCTGCATAAGTTGATAATAAGGCGCGTTGGCCACCGCCCGCCTCAAGGCTTTTTCATAACTTTCCTTAATGGGCATGTTAAGACTCCAGAAGCTTTCCCAGCCACTCCCTGGCTTTTTGCATGGCCCGTTCCTCCACGCGCAACCGATGGCCGGCCCCCGCGATGAGAAAAAGGGTTGCTTTGCCCCGAACCTTGTCATAAAGTTCTCTGGCATGGTTTATGTTGACCACGTCATCTTCCGTGCCGTGAATAATGAGCAATGGCCGGGGAGGAATCCGCCCAATCCATTTTAAAGGCTTCACGGTCCGGAATCCATCCTTCCAGCCTTTAAGCGAAAGTGGAAAATGGGTATCTTTGATGATGCCTACCTCCCGGCAATGGCTCAAAAAGTCCGCCAGGCCATTACCCGTGATCAAGTCCCGGAACTCAGCCGGAGAAGCGCATGAGACCAGGGCCGCAACTTCTTTCCGTTGAGCCGCCACGTAGATGGATACAGCCGCTCCTCCACTGAAGCCCATGAGGAAGATCCGTCTTGGGTCTACTCCCGGGTGATGGATAAAATATTCTAAGGCTCCTTCCAAATCCCGGGTCCATCCCAAAATGTCAAAATTTCCTTCGCTCAATCCGGCTCCGCGGAAATTGAAGATCAGCACTGCATAACCTTCCTGGCAGAAGCGTTCAGCCAATAAAGGGTACCCCCGGTCATCCGTTTCTTTAATTTTGGCCGGGAATCCATGGCAGACGATCAGGCCCGGGAAGGGGCCGTTTGGTCCGGCAGGAACATATACTTCCCCTTTGATATCCAACCCGTCGCTCTTCCAAGAAATTTTTTCGACTTTCATGATGCCATAGCCACTGAGTTCACAGAGAACATAGAGTCATAAATACCGTAAAACGTGAGGCGCAAGGGGAAAGGGGTAAAAATCTTGGCGCGTAGCGCTATGCGCTCTTGGTTTTTTCAGTGTCCTCGGTGTTCTCTGTGGCTCAAAAAATCTACGTTACTTGCAAACGTTCCAGTATTTTGCTCATGATCTCGCCAGCTGAGCCATGAATGACCACATCCGCATAAGAGTCATGGTAAGTAGGATCACGGTTAATGATTACTAATTTCGCCCCGCTATTCCTGGCTTCCAGAGGAATCGAGGCAGCGGGTTGGACAACCAGTGATGAGCCGATGACGATGAACAGATCGCAGTTTCGGGCGCGATGGAAGGATTCTTCGGTTTCTCTCGGGGGCATAGATTGGCCGAAAGAGACTGTATCGGGCTTCAATATTCCACCGCACACGTCACACTGGGGAACGCGCACACCGCGAAGAAGCCAGGACTGGATTTCCTCTCGGGGATATTTCTTGCGGCACGCCAGGCAAGAGACCGAGATGGCCGTACCGTGGAGTTCTATAACCCTTTCCGGTGAGTTTCCGGCCCGCTGGTGGAGATCGTCAATGTTCTGGGTAATCACACAGTCCAGCTTCCCCATTTTTTCCAGTTCCACCACAGCTTTATGGCCGGCGTTGGGTAGGGCGTTCTTCAAAGGCTCATAGAACTCCCGGCTCATCTGCCAGTACTTTTCTCGTGATTCCTCACTGCTGATGAATTTCTGGTAATAAAAATCTTCTGGATTGTATTTTTGCCAAACCCCGCCAGGGCTGCGAAAATCCGGGATACCCGACTCCGTGCTCACTCCCGCTCCGGTGAATACAACAACCCTCTTCGCCCGGCGGATCAGCTCCACGACTTTTTGAATCAACTCTTCCACATTACTCATCCTTCGTCTCTCATTTCACCCATAATTATTTACCGCAGAGTACGCAGAGAACACAGAGATTTTTAAAATTCTTAAATACCATTCCGGCAACTGTATGACCCGCCCCCTTTTTGTTTATATTTACCTCTTATTTATATTTACCTCGGCGGTCTCAGTGCTCTCTGCGGTTAATGGGTTTTGCATTTTTATGGTCGGCCCAGAACAAAGACGCAGGCGATCGACCCTGGGCCTCCCAAGGTATGGGTGAGGCCAAAGTCGGCTTTTTTCACCTGGCGCTTTCCGCTGCGGCCCCGCATTTGGTTGACTACGTCCGCCACCATGCGCACCCCCGTTGCCCCAACTGGGTGGCCACAAGATTTCAGCCCGCCACTGGTGTTCACCGGAAGATCTCCGTTTAATGCCGTTACTCCTTCAGCAATGATCTTGCCCCCCTCGCCCCGGCCGCAAAATCCTAAGTCTTCATAATTCACTAACTCGGTAATGGTAAAACAATCATGCACCTCGGCGACGTGGATCTCTTTACG
>JAOUFX010000295.1 GCA_029857975.1 Deltaproteobacteria bacterium
GATAAAGTCACCTACGCCGGTCTTCAATAAGAAGGCCCCAAAAACTAAGAAAATGAACACATAGGTCGAGGAGACGGCGATGGGAACGCTGTAGATCCCTCCCGGGATCATATTGAGCTGATCGAGTAGAATATTCAAGGGAATGCCTTTGTGCCGGAGTAGCCCGGGCATCCAGGGTCCAGCAAAGGCAAAGGCCAGAAAGGCAAGACAAACCCAAACCAGGGCGGAGCCGACAACCCTCCTGGCTCCTTCGAGGATCATGATGATAATGACGATGGAAGAGGCATAATCCATCAAGGTTAGGGGATCTACATACTCGATCCGATTGATGATGCGGTCATAGTCCAGGAATAAATGGAGGGTCGGGATTACACTCAAGAGGACAAATAGGAGATCCAGGAAAGAGGGCCTTGAAACGGGCGATTTCTTTCCGGAAGGATAGAGTAAAAAAGCGAGAACCAGACCAAAGCTCACATGGAGGCTCCTGTGCTTCATGGCCTCCAGGGGACCCATGGCCGCCGTCCAAATGTGAAAAAGGGACATGGTTACGGCCACAACCATGACTGCGATCCGGACTTTCCCCGCCAGTTTCCGCGCTAATTTCCCTTCTTCTTTTACTTCGTTCTGGTCCATATCTTTCCTTTCGCAAATCCGGACCCTAGGAAAGAAGAAGGAAGGGGATCCGTTTTCCTCTCCCTCTTCCTTCTTCGTTCTCCCCCAGGTTATTTCAAGTAACCTTTTTCCTTATAGGCCCTTTCCGCCCCTGGATGAAGGGGTACGGGAAGGTAATCCCAGGCCGTAGCAGGATTCCATGGTTTCATGATCTTGTGAGCAGCAGCCAGACTTTCTTTACTCTCCAGAAGAATTCTCGTCATCCAGTAAATCGTTTCTGGATTGGCATCCGCATGGGAAAAGATGCCATAGGGCCCCAGAGAGGTGGGGACATCATACTTGATCTGCTCATACGTTCCGGCCTTCAGGACGCCGATGGGGTATCCATATTGGGCCATCTTCTTCTGACTCTCGGGGGAAAGGCCCAGGAGCTTCATCCCTTTCGTTGCGGCCAGTTCCAGGATGGCTCCATTCGGGGCTGCGGTAAGAGGAGTGAAGAGATCCAGATGCCCATCCTTCAGCATTCCCACGGCATCGGTGAATTCTCCAAAAATGATCTTAACTCCTCTCTTTTCCAGGTCTTCGAAAGTCAGATTCCATCTCCCCTGGAGAAGCTGGCTGGAGGCATACACCCCGACGTGTCCCCTCGGGCCACCGGGATTCCACCGGACTTTCATTTTCTTTTCAATCACTTCATCCAGGGTCTTGGCTTCAATGCTGGGGGACGCAACGATCTGGTAATGCTGGACGTATACCGTGGCAATGCCCCGCAAATTCTTGAGGCCCCCCTTGAACTGGGGTTGAGGCCCGCGCCCATGGTAACCATCGGCCACAGTGGAAGAAGTGGCCCAGCCGATGTCAACCTTCTTCTGCGCCAGGCGCAAAATATTGGTGACCGTCCCTCCGGGGGGAAGATCAACAACCGCCCCCGGGATCTTCTTCTTGACCTGCTCAATCCAGGCAGTGGCCAGTTGATTCACCGTTCCCCCTATGGATCCTCCGCCCATGGTGATATCGAAGGCCTTGGGCTGCTCTGCGGCCATAGAGCCCGGCAGAAAGATTCCCAGGGCTCCGACAATCAAGCCAATCGTGATGAGTAACCGTTTCATTTTCACCCTCCTTAAAGATGATGATGTAAAGTGGAGTATCAAAGCAAGCTCTCTTCCGGGGTCACCTCCTTTCTTTCAAGATTGATGTTCTGCTTCTTTGGACCTCATCGCGAACATGTGCATCGTTCTTCCAGTCTGGACGACTTCATCTCTTTGGTTGAGGAGTTCCCGCCCGAAGGTCACAACCCCCCGGGCTCCCGACCGGGCCTCCTTCTTGGCGATCACCTGGATCCGACAGCGGACGGTATCTCCTGGGTAGACGGGTTTGTGGAACTTCCATTCCTCGATCCCCAGAAAACCCAAACTCTGGTCCATAATCCCGGAGCAGGTCGTCAACCCGCCCATCATGGAAAGAAGCAAAAATCCATGGGCTATTCTTCTCCCGTAAATGGTTCTCTTGCAATGCTCTTCATTGTTATGGAGGGGATGGACATCCCAAGACACTCCCGTGAAGTTCACTAAATCCGCTTCGGTCACGGTTCTGGCGGGGGTCTCGAAAACCTCTCCGACCTCGAATTCTGCGAAGTACTTCCCGACATATCTTGGGCTCATGGCTCTTACCTCAAATAATTTTTTCCGCCTTTAAGGCTTTGATCTCTTCTTCGGAATAGCCGATCTCAGCCAATAATTCTTCGGTGTGCTGGCCCAGGAGCGGGGGAGGGTTTTTCCGGGCCCGGGGAGCGTTGGAAAACCAAAGGGGATTTCCTACGGTCTTGTAAGGGCCAACCGTGGGATGAGGAAGCTCAATCACCATTTCGTCTTCCACCACCTGGGGGTCGGAGAAAAGCTCCCGGAAATCATACACCGGCGCGCTGGGCACATCCCCTTCATCCAAGAGCTTCAAAATTTCATCGCGGGTCCGGCGGGCAAACTCCTTTTCCAGTATAGCCACGAGCTCTTTCCGGTTCCTTACCCGGTCGCTGTTGGTTTTGAAACGGGGATCGGCAGTCCATTCTTCATGGTCCAAGGCTCTGGCAAGGTTTTGCCAAAACGACTCGTTAAAAACATAGATCAGGGCATATTTCCCATCTTTGGTTTTCAAGGCCCTGCAAGGTTCCATGTTCGGCATGGCACTGCCCCTTCGAGGGACAAGTTCACCGGTAACGAAAAATTCCCCTTCTCGGGGGAGTAAAGCGGGCATGGTTGCGTAGAAGAGGGAAGTTTCAACCTTCTGTCCCACCCCCGTTCGCTCCCGGGAAAGAAGAGCCATGAGAATACCCTGAACGGCCATAAGCCCTCCCATGATATCTCCTATGTTGACCCCCGCCCTGCAGGGGCCTCCATCCTCCTCACCCGTAACGCTCATCACCCCGGCCATAGCCTGGACCACCCCGTCCATGGCGGTTTTATGAGCGTACCGTCCTTTCTGGCCGAAACCCGAAATCGAGCAATAAACCAAACGGGCGTTGATTTTTCGCAGATCCTCATAGCCCAGTCCAAGCCGATCGATGGCCCCCGGGCGCATATTTTCCATGAAGACATCCGCGGTCTTCACCAGTTTCAAAAGAACTTCTTTTCCTTTGGGATGCTTGAGATCCAGGGTGAGACTCTTTTTGTTCCGGTTCAAACTCAGGTAAACCGTGCTTTCCCCCCCAACGTATACATTTCCCACACTTCGGGAAAGTTCTCCGCGACCCGGAGGTTCCACCTTTATCACTTCCGCTCCCTGATCGGCCAGCATTAGGGTACAGCTCGGACCGGCCATCATATGAGAAAGGTCGATGATCCTTATACCTTCCAGTGGAAACCGTTTCTCCGATCTCGCATTCATCTGCTCACTCCATTCTCCGCCTGACCCGAATTTAGGAGGTGGCCGCCTGAACGGATTCTTCCACCGAACCAAAGATTATCCCGATATCAAACTCGGAGGGCATATAATAGGCATACTTCGCTGAGTCGGTCATGGCTACCTTAAAGCCCCGATCATGGAAGGGGGCGATGATGACGCAGCTCTGGGGGATCAACTTGGCACCGGCATGGTCGATCATAGCCTTGTGCCCGGTGGTCCGCGCCATCTCCCAGGTCTCCCGGGAAGTGTGAATCCAGAAAGTGATTTCTTTCTTCACTTTTTTGCCTTTCAGCAGCTCCGCCACCTTCTTGACCTGGAGGAATGAATAATGAGGGCAACCCAGGACGATAATGTCCGGATTTTTCCCCGCGCCGGTTGATAGATCCTTCCTCGCCCTTTCGATTTGCCTACGATCGATGGTAACGGTGAACTTGGGCTTCTTCCCCTCAAAGGGTTCCCGATCCAGCGCTTCTGGCGTCACCCCGAGGATATGGATGAGCGCTACCAGGCCGCTCACTGCTGCGGGAGCACAGATGGCGCGAATCTCATCGTTGGAGACCTGGGGAGAAATCCCTTTGACCACGGGGACTTCGATCCCCACCTCCCGTCCGATGATGAATCCGATGGCATTATAATCCGCTTCTTTCAAGTTCTGAGCGGCTACATCCACTAAAACGGTCCCGCACCGATTTTCATCCAGGTAGAGCCCGACCCGGGGGGCTCGCCCGGTGATGGCGGCACAAATATCCATCCCCCCTCCCATCCGGTTGGTGCGCGCGCCGATAACCGTATTGGCGAAAGAAACGGCATTCGATTCCGCCCAAGCTACGTTCATCCCCTTCCGAATATAGTGGGTCACATAATAGGGAGCACAGGTCCAGGTGGGCTGGACCCCCAGGTTCATCAGAGCTTGGGCGATCCGATCCTGTTTTTTTCGATAGCTCGTGGGGATATTCAAGGATTTCTTCTCCAACCAGCATACGGAAGAGGGGTTGACCGTGGTCGGAACGGCTACCTTTCCTCCCGCCTCGGCCAGTTTCTCAACCCATTCCATTCCCGCGTTATGGAGACACCCATACATTCCCTGAACGTGGCAAGATTGGATCTCGATCAGTTCCTGGGCGCCGAAGGATTCGCCCAATTCGACGATCATTTCCATGGCCAGCTTCACGGCCTGCCCTTTCTTTCCAGCGAGCATCCTCTTTTCTTCGGCGGTAAGCTTCATGCCTTTCTCCTCTTCGTCACTCGCACCATCCCCGAGTTCCCGTCCACCTGCACCCAATCTCCATTTTCGATGACCGCCAGAGGATCGGGTTCCAGCCGATCGACTACGGGAAGAACTTTCCCGTAAAGGAGGCGACCCAGTAAAGCGCCACTGGCAATGATGATCTCAGTTTCCCGGTTCAGGATGGCTGTGGGGGCGTTGCCGCAGCGAATCGTTTCGAGGAGCCAATAGGTGCTGGCCGTTGAACCTTTCCCTTGCGGGTAGAAAAAGACTTTTTCCTTCACGGACGATCGATAAAGAGGATTTCCTTTATCATCGATAACCCCTGTCGCAGGATCTATGCCGTGGGACCAAACCATAGCCCCAGGACTCATTAGCGCTTCCCCTTCCCCGATCCCTTTGAC
>JAOUFX010000296.1 GCA_029857975.1 Deltaproteobacteria bacterium
GCAGCCAGCATGCCCACTTCTTGCGGGCGTATCTCGGTGCCACGGGGCAGGATCAATTCCCCTTTTTTCACGTCCTCCCCCGCCAGCCGCACATTCGTCCCTGCCTTCACGGCCTTGAAAATTTTAACCCACTCACCCCCCTGCTCCGTGTCCTCAAACTGGACTACGGCGTCGGCCCTCGGCGGGATAGGGACGCCGGTCATGATGCGGATGGCACACCCTGCCGTGACCGCCGTCTGGGTCGTGCGGCCGGCGGTCAGATTATGGATGATGCGCAGGCGCACCGGGTTTTTCCGACTGGCCCTAACTGTATCCTCAGACCGCACGGCATACCCATCCATGGCGGTGTTGGCTAAAGGAGGAATATCCATATCGGCAACCACATCCTCGGTCACCACCCGGCCGAGGGTCTCCAGAATCGGAATGCGCTCTGGCGGAAGTGGCTGAAAAGGCGATAGCACCCGTTCCAAAGCCTCTTCTACGCTGAATATTAGATATTCTTCCTTCAAATCAGCCTCCAGGTTTGTCCAAATTAGATGTTTAAAAAAATAAACTTTCCTCTTTTCTTGTGATAGAGTGGCGTTTGCCAAGAACCATTCCAGCACGAAAGGAGAGAATCAAATACCGAAGTTAAGATGACCAGCTAATTTGGACATCAATGCAATTTTATATACTTCTTGGATGCGATTTAATTTTCCTGAGCGTAGTATTTCACCATCTCCAATAAGAATGAAGCAGCGCCTTTAAAATAATCGTCACTGGTGAATTCTAAGACTCGATTTGCAAACGTAGGCACCCATAAAACAAAATGATCCATTAAAAAATCGTGGCGCAATTTCAAATACATTTCTGCTTCGGTATTCTCTCCATTTTCCAATAATTCAAGGATTCTCTCGGTTAAATAATAGAGAAAATCTAGTTCGATAGCGATATGATCGTCCGGCATCTGATATAGATTCTTCAAGGCAAGACCGGCTTCCAAGTACTGTTTCCTGACAGCCATGGTTTCTTCAGTCATCAGGGAGTGGGTTTCCGAGAGATAAAAAGAAGCAAAGGGAATTGCGGGGGGATGGGCCGGGCCTATGAACAAACGAGCAAACTCCAGTGACAGTTGGTGAGTCCATTCATCCAATCTAATTTCATTTAGCTGCACCGAATCGCGCATTCCCTTCAAACCTCCTCGTTCCGCCCCCTCTTCTGAGTTAAGGTCGATTTTGCCAATTCCTTCCAAGAGTTTCCTGTCGGGTTCCTTTAAAAACACCTGTCGTAATAGGTTTAACACGAGCAATTCGGCTTTTAAATCATCCTTCATGGTTTTCCCCTTTTCCATAAAACAAAGCCCGCTCAAAGAACGGGCTTATTCCTCCTTCTCCTCCGAAAAGTAGGAGAGAGAAGGAGGATTGTGAAAAGAATGAAATGAGAGGATAAAATTCTACCCCTTTTTCACTCGGACCACCATATCCGCATAAGCTGGAAAACCCATAATGGGGCTCAGACAAAACGGGTCTACAAGCTCATTATGACTGGGAGTGTAGAATCTGCTTTTATAGGCTGGCCCGAGACCTTGGCTGAACCTTCCTCCTGTGGCAAAGCCCAGCTTAATAACACCCGGCCTAATCCCGCCCGATACAAAGGCCTTCCCCTTGGTGTACCTTCCCAGGGGGTTCTCCAAGACAAGTAAATCCCCATTCTGGATTCCCATTTTTTTCGCGTCTTCGGCGTTCATCCAAATGGTACCAACCGAATAAGAATTCGCTTTAAACTTCATCTTGAAGGTTTTCATGGGCTCTTTGCCAGCTGGCATTGCTTCGGGGATTTCGGCTTCGAATTCCTCATTCATGGGCTGCCAGATGCCTTCGGCCTTGATTTCTCCCAACCAAGGAACCATCTGGGTTCCGCTCATGGCATGGTGAACCCGTCCACAAATGAGTTGGAAGGGATACTCCTTTTGATAATGCTTATACTCAAGATTGGTGAATGGATTCCACTTGGTCTCAAACCAATAAAAAGTGGATGGGAATTTGGAAAATCCAATCTCCTTCAGTCCCGCAGGGACATCCCCTCCGGCTTTCTCGATCTTGGAATTATAGGAGCTGTATCGTCCATACCGTTTTCCCCCTTCTGACCAATCAAAACGAAACTCGATAAGCTTGGTAGAGGTGCTGGGAAAAGCCTTGTTGGGTACTTCCGCGTTGTGTTTCTTGAATCGTTTCCAGCTCATAGGCCAAACGGCAACTCCGTGGTTTTTTCTCAACCATTCCACGGTCACCGGTTTCCCTTTCACGAGTTTTCTTTTCTCATCAACAATGACATCTCCCTTTTCTAACGATTCCGGAGTTCCCACCAATTTATAACCCTCGGCATATTTCGGATAAGGAAGCGGGGTCCCCACGTTGACCCTTCCGGGTGACACCGCCAACATTTCGTCGACAAAATCTTCTTCTGTTTTATATTTTTCCCAGAAATCAGATCCTTTCAGGTCCGGGTCTCCCATCTCCACGAGCTTTTTCGTCAAGAGGTTCATGATTTCCGTAGGTTTCTTGCACTCATAGAGAGGTTTTACAACTTCATCTCGGTTGTAGATGACCTGATGTGATGGGTAAATATCCGAAAGGCTCATTCGTTCCATGAAACTCGCTTCGGGGAGAATTACATCAGCATAAAGGGCACTTTCCAGGTACAAAGAGTCAATAAAGACAGTCAGCTCCACCTTGTAGTTTCCGGAGGAATCCTTTTCTGTCAGCCCCTTGATCCAGTGTGTAGGGGTTGTTCCCGTGATAACCGAATTTCCCGTCCGCAGAATATAGGCTTTAATGGGGTAATGGTGCCCCCGGAACGGCCCGTATTTAATGTCCACCCCTTCCAGGAAAGCGTTGGGATAATCGGCCACGACATCATCCCAAGCAGCCGGGTATTTGCTCCCAAAGAGGTCGATGTGCAAGTTTTCAACGGTTCCCCCGACCTCTTTCCCCTTGACCATCCTTTTAACTTTTTTGCCTTTGAATTGTTTCCCGGTAGCCGATCCTCCCTTATCCGATTTAACTAACTCAGTGTCAATTGCTCCACCGGGGGCTTCAAAGTTTCCGGTCATGACGTTCAAAGCTGTGCCCAAAATCGAGCAACAATATCCATTGTAATGATGCCCCGGAGACTGCATCCCCCAGACCAATGCCGCTGGCTTGGTGATTCCGAACAGGTGAGAAATTTCCTCAATCTGGTGTCTGGGAAGCCCCGTTCGGTCCGCGGCCCAACTTAGGCTGAAGTAACTCAACCCGTTGACAGGATCCCTTTTGTCCCACCAAGATTTAAAGGCGGCGACAAATTCATCCCAGCCGGTTACATACTTTTTCATGCCCCAGTCGATGTACCTCTTATTGGGGTTTTGCGGGTTGTCATTCTCCAGGATGTACCGGAGCATGGCTCCAAAAAGATCGCCATCGGTTCCGGCTCTGGGAGCCAACCACATATCCGCTCGCGCGGCCGTGTTGCTGAGGCTGGGGTCGATGACAACTACCTTACATCCGTTCTCGACCTGGGCACCGACCGTTCCCCGGTTTTCGTAAAAAATCCTTGTAGCAACAAAGGGATTCCAGCCATTGTAGATGATAAGCTTGGTTTTGTATGAGTAATCTTTCTTCAAAGACCCGTCAGCCTGCCTGACCAAAACCGGTCTCATAACATCGGGTTCGATTCTTTTACCGCCCAACATAAGTTTAGGTCCATGCCTTCGGGGGGTGTCACAGATCGAACCATGTTCGGCGCAATTGGGAGAGCCAAAGGCGAAGAACAGGCGCCAGTATTGATCACGGTCGGTCACGTCGCCGGTATCCATGAGCACCGATTCCGCTCCGTGGTTCTTTTTGATATCCGTCAACTTTTTGGCAATGTAATCGATGGCTTCCCCCCAAGTGACCCTCTTGAATTTTCCCAATCCTCTTTCACTCACGCGGATCATCGGATATTTCAATCGGTAGGGGGAATAAACCAGTTGCGGAATGGCAGCCGCTTTAGCGCAGGCAATGCCGTCATTGATCGGAACTTCCTTATTGCCATAGATCTTAGAAAGTTTCCCGTCTATGGTCCAAGCCTCTAATCCACACTCCGCGGGGCACATGGCGCAAGCTGTGTATTTGACTTCATATTTTCCCATGGCCTTCTGGACCGCTTCTGCTTCTGCGGGAGACAGCTTTTTCAAGGACAGAAGGCCGGTTTGGTCTAATGCGGTCACCCCGGCCAGGGCAGAGGCATATTTCAAGAACACTCTTCTGGAAATTTCCATAGCTTTCCCTCCTAACCGTTTAGCGGGCCGTCGGCCGCTTTAAAAACTTCTTTATCGGGAGCAACATAAGGGGTCATGGGCTTAGTTCCATACTCCGGATGCCAATCTTCGGTTTTTATGGAAGCCTTCAGTTTGGAGATCTCGCTATTTGGGTCGTTGAGGTCTCCAAAAACTCTTGCTTTCCCCGCACAGTTGCGGACGCAGGCCGGCTCTTCGATCCCCGCGGCCAGCCGGTGACTGCAGTAGTCGCATTTGTCCACCACCCGCAGATCCTTGGCCCCTTTCCCTTTTACTTCTGGCACGTCCTTGGCATATTTAGAAGGATCATTCTTAACCGGGATCCGAGGATGAAGGTATCTGGCCCCGTAAGGACAGGCTTTGAGACACCTCCCGCATCCGATGCAGAGATCTCGATTAACCATAACCACCCCATCCTCTCGTTTGTAGGTTGCTCCCTTTACTGGACAGGGCATGACGCAGGGAGGTTCCTGGCAGTTATTGCAGAGTTTGGGGAAAAAATGTCTCTTGGCTACCGGATAATCGCCCAAATCAGCAAAATCTACCTTGGCCCTGAAATGGCCTGTTGGGACTGCATTCTCCATCTTGCAACTCACCTGGCAGGAGGTGCAGCCAACACATCGCCTAAGGTCTACTAGCAAAGCATACTTTTTCGGCAATGTACATCCCTCCCTTTTATTTTAGTTGGTTGGCAACGGCAGGATTGAAAGATTATAATAAAGAAATCTGATAATTTAGTCAACCCTAAAAATTGGCTATGTCAATTAAGAATTGAAAGTGGACACTTTTTAGTGGATTTAAAGTTTAAAAGTGGACACCTTCTTTTAGCGTTTTTTAAT
>JAOUFX010000002.1 GCA_029857975.1 Deltaproteobacteria bacterium
TTCTTTTTTTCTCCTGACTTCTTTACCCGTCCCCCTTTTTGTTGGCTCAGAGCGTTTCCTTCTCCCCCCAGGTCCGAGCGTCGCCCGTTTCTTCCCTTATATTGGTCCGCTCCATCCTCTGGGCTTGCCGGCAATCTCCACCGGTTGATCTTTTCCTCTTCGGCCCTGATGGCCTGTTCCAGACGGTGGACATCGGTTCGGCCCTTGGCTTTGAACTCGTTGATCAGCCCCCTGAGGTCTTCTTTAGCTTGCCGGACCAAGGTTTGGGCTTCTTCGCGGGTGCTGGTCAGAATATTTTCTGTCTCCTTTTCGGTGCGCTGTCGGACAGCTTCAGCCTCTTCCCGGGCAGCCTCCGCTTCCTGCTGCCGGCGATCCCACTCCTGTCTTTTTATGTCCATCTCTCTCTGGGTCTGTTCCAAACTCTGGAGCAGCTGGATTATCTGGCGATCTCCTTCGCCAAGATAACCTTTTGCTTTTCTGACCAACTCGGGAGGGAAGCCCCATTTTTCTGCCATGGGAAGAGCATAACTCTCACCCGGTCGGCCATAAATCAACCGGTAAGTAGGGCGGAGCGTCCCGACGTCAAACTCCACCGAAACGTTCATCAAGTCGGGGTGGTGCGCGCCGTAGGCTTTAAGCAAATGGAGATGCGTGGTGACCACGGTTTTCGCTCCCCGCTCGCGCAGCGTATCGATTAATGCCATGGTTAACGCTGCCCCCTCTCCTGGATCCGTCCCTCCCCCCACTTCGTCTAAAAGGATGAGGGAAGATTTATCCGCCGCCTTAACGATCCTGGCGGCGGTTTGCACCCAAGCTGAAAAAGTACTCAAGTTTTCCTGCAGGCTTTGTTCGTCGCCAATATCGGCAAAGATATTGCGAAACACAGCCACTTCACTTCCTTCGGCTGCAGGAATGGGGATTCCACATTGAGCCATTAGGGTCAAGAGTCCCAACGTCTTCAGGGCTACGGTTTTCCCTCCTGTATTGGCTCCGGTGATCACGAGAGTACTCTTGCCGTTATCCAGATGGAGATCGATGGGCACAACTGCTTGGGGTTCAATCAGGGGATGGCGGGCGTGGGTTAAGCGCCAATATCCCTGCTCGTTGAGCAGAGGAATCGTTCCTTTCATGGCTCGGGCATATTTGGCCTTGGCCATAACCAGGTCCAGGCGGCCAAGAATTTCTACAGCTCGGATGATCTCGCCCGCTCGCTCCCGGACTAAGACTGTCAGGCGGAAGAGAACGCGCCGTTCTTCTTCCTTTTCATCTTTCAAGAGCAAATTTAATTCATTGTTTTCCTCTACCGTAGAAAAAGGTTCGATGAAATAGGTGGCCCGGGATTGGGACTGATCGTGAATAATTCCCGGCAGGATGTTTTTAAACTCCGATTTTATGGTAACTACATAGCGTTCATTGCGCAGGGTGACGATTTGATCTTGGAAGATCTTGCGGAGATTCTCCTGTTCCCATAGCGCTTCCAGGGCGTTACGGATCCGGTTACGAACCCGGGAGATCTCTTTGCGGAGGCGCTGGAGTTCTGGGCTAGCTGCATCCAATATTTCCCCCCGGGGACCAAGGGCGGATTGCAGTTCCGCATACAGGTTCTTAAATTCAGGGATTTCCTCCATCCATTGCTGCAACTGCGGATGATGAACACGGGTGTTGCTCACAAACTGTTTAATCCTGCCAGCAGCACCCAGAGTACTCCTCAAAGACAGGAATTCTGCCGGAAGGAGGCAGGTCCCCTCAGGGTGAATTCTCGCGAACAGGGGCCGCACTTCATGGACCCCTTCCATGGGGATGTCGCCCTCTTCTTGCAGAATGGCGGAAGCTTCCGCCGCCTGCCGCAGGAGGGTTTCCACCTCACCCTGCTCCCTGGACGGGCCCAGGGTGAGACAGAGGTTTTGCCCTACCTCCGAGGAGGCATAATCCTTTAAAGTTTGCACGAACCGATGAAATTCTAAAACGCGGAGCGCACGCTCCTCCATGAACTTGCCTCAGGCTTCCGGCGCAAATCTTCCCCCGGCCTTCTCGACCTTAATGAGATGGACCCGAGGTTGATTTCCCGTAGCAGTGGGGTCCAGAGTAAACGGCGAAATATGATCGATGATCGTGGAGTGAGGGATGGAAAACGTGTGTTTGACCCCCTGCTCGTCGCGGCCGAAAAAAAAACGGGCGCTGCGACCAAAGGAGTTGGTTTCTCGCTAACGAGAAAAAAAGTTAAAACCCTCTCCCTGCATCCACTCTTGCCAAACGACCGCAGGGTACTGGGATAAGAAGATGATCGGTCAAAGGGGAATTCTTAACTCGCCAGTTTAGATAATTTTTGTTTGACGATCTCACTGACAGTTTTTCCTTCAGCCCGACCAGAAATTTTGGCCATAACCGCTTTCATGACCTTGCCCTGATCTTTTATCCCGGTGGCTTGGGTTTCCAGTAGGACTTGGTCGATGAGTACCTCGATTTCGGACTGGGAAAGGGGCTGAGGGAGATAAGCCTGGAGGAATTGGAGTTCTGCTTCTTCCTTCTCCACCAAATCTTGCCGTTGGCCTTCTCGAAAAAGTCGAATGGATTCACGCCTTTGTTTGACCAGAGTGGCGATCGCCTCCATCACCTCGGCGTCTGACAGTTCCTTCTTCTGACCGCTGACCTCCCGCTTCTTGATCTCGGTGCGAAGAAGCCGTAGCGCCGAAAGTCTTCTTTCCGCCCGGGCTTTTAGTGCCTCGTTGAAATCTTTCGAGATTTGTTCTTTGAGCATCATGCTTGATTACTCGTCATAAATCCGCATGCGCTTCATGGCCCGCTTGCGCGCGGCCAGGGCTTTTTTCTTCCTCTTCACGCTGGGCTTTTCGTAATGCTCCCGCTTGCGGATTTCCGAAAGAATCCCGGCCTTCTCGCACTGCTTTTTAAACCTTTTTAGGGCATTTTCGAAGGATTCACCCTCTTTAACTTTGACCCCCGGCATTCATTTCTCCCTCCCTCCCAAACCGCTGTTTATTTTTACTGAGTCGTTTTTAGATGCTGGGTGTACCTTTTTATATCATGGCGCGTGAAAAATTTTTTAAAAACCCATAAAATCAACCCCCCGCCAATCAATGGACTATGTAAGAGTCAAATTTTTATGCTAATCTTTATTATCAAGAAAGTCAATTATTTTTTTTAGTTTTTAACCTATCCTGACTGGAAGACTACTCATCTTCAGGTATTCTTTTGCTTCCTTAATGGTATGCTTCCTGTAATGGAAAATTGATGCCGCCAGAACGGCGTCGGCTTTTCCATACACCAGGGCATCCCGAAGGTGTTCAAGTGTTCCCGCCCCTCCCGAAGCAATGACCGGAACGCTTAAGGAATCGGAAAATACCCGATTCAGCGGAAGGTCGTACCCTATATTGGTCCCATCTCGGTCCATACTCGTAAGTAAAATTTCACCTGCTCCGTTCCGTTCTACCTTTTTAGCCCATTCCAGAGCGTTGATCCCTGTCGGAGTCCGACCTCCATGGATGTAAACTTCCCAAAAAAAATTTTTACTGAGGTCATCCAACTCATCGCCGTTATCTTTTCTGGCTATTTCGTCCGCCTCGGCCCATAAAGGATCTTCGGCCCGGACCCTTTTGGCGTCGATGGCTACCACAATACACTGACTTCCGAACTTCTCGGAAGCTTCCCGAACAAGGGTGGGATTCTGCACGGCCGCCGTGTTGATGGAAACCTTGTCCGCCCCTGCCCGCAGCAACTCCCGGATATCTTCCAAACTCCTTATTCCCCCCCCAACGGTCAACGGCATGAAAACCTCTTCGGCGGTCCGGCGGACTACCTCGAGGATAATCTGGCGGCGTTCGGAGGAGGCGGTGATGTCTAAAAAAGTGAGTTCATCGGCACCTTGTTCATCGTAAACCCGGGCGTTTTCCACCGGGTCGCCAGCATCCCGCAGGTGGATAAAGTTGGTGCCTTTAACGACCCGTCCATCTTTTACATCCAGGCAGGGAATAATTCGTTTGGCCAGCACCTTCAACCTCCTTCTTCGCCTGCTCGGGCGATGGCTTCGGGAAGCTTTAAAGTTCCGGCATAGAGCGCCCTTCCCACGATTACGGCGCCAACCCCTTCCTTCTCTAAGGGCAGCAGGGCTTCGATGTCAGCGATCGTGGCAATACCCCCCGAGGCGATGAGGGGAATTTTCAAGGCCCGGGCTACCTCGCGCGTTGCTGGGAGATTCACACCTTCTTGCGTTCCATCCCGGAGAATATCGGTGTAGATGATCGCGGATGCTCCCAGGCCTTCACACTTTCTGGCCAGGTCCACAGCCGCCACATCGGTCTCTTGCACCCATCCGGAGATTACCGCCCGGCCTTTTTTGGCGGCGATGTCCACCGCCACATGCCCCGGCCACTGGAGGCAGGCATCGCGTAGGAAATGAGGGTTCACGAAGGCGGCTGTCCCTAAAATCACCCGGTGGATTCCGAGAGAGAGATAACTTTCGACGTTGACGAGGTCCCTGATTCCCCCACCGACTTGTACCGGAACGGAGCACTTGCTCACGATCGCCTCGATCGTTTTCCGGTTTTTAGGAAGGCCTTCCCGGGCACCATCCAGGTCAACCACGTGGAGGAATTCAGCCCCCTCCCCGATCCACTTTTCCGCCATGGCCACTGGATCTTCGCCATACACAGTCTCTCTCTCATAATCCCCCTGAAAAAGCCGTACGCATTTTCCCCCCCGAATATCAATAGCCGGAATGATCAACATAAAATTGAGTCCCTGAAGTGCGCTAAAATGCCTAAAGTTAAATAGGACGCAGATTGGCGCAGAAAAAGCGGATAAAGAATTCCATTGTTTGAAGGCCTAAAATTAAAAATTAGAATTATAAATATTCTTTCCATCCTTTCTTCCTCAACTCTTCTAATACCCGCCTAACCTCTTGCGATCTTTCTTTAGGGCAGACCAGGAGGGCATTCCCGGCTTCAACAACAATAAGGTCTTGCAGACCGATCACGGCAATCAATTTTTCCTCTCCGCGAATCAGACAGCCTGAGCTGTCGATCAGCAAAATTTTTTTATTCTCTTTATTCAGAGCATTGCCCTTTTTGTCCCGCTGCCAAAGTTTCCCCAAAGCTCCCCAACTCCCAACGTCATTCCAGGAAAATTGAGCCTCCATTACGGCGACGTTATCCGCTCTTTCCATGATTCCGTAATCTACGGAGATGGGCTGAATGCCGGAATATACCCTTTCCAATACTCTCCTTTCCCGGCCAGTTCCCAGGGAGGGCTGGAAAGTCATCATGGCTTGGTAAACTGCGGGGAGGAACTTTTTCATGGCCTCCCAAAAAACGGTTACTCTCCAGATAAATATACCACTGTTCCAGAAGTAATCCCCCCTGCGCAAATAAGCTACGGCCTTTTTCTGCGCGGGCTTCTCGCGGAAGGCTTTTGCTTTAAAAATCTGAATTCCCCCATCCTTGCCCAGGAGTGTTCCTTCTTGAATATATCCAAACCCTGTCTCCGGTTCGGTCGGCCGGACGCCCAAGGTAATTAGAAAATCTTGATCTGCGGCGAACCGGGCCCCGGCGTTCAGAGTTCGCAAAAATCCTCGCTGGTTTCCAATAAAATGATCGGCCGGAAGAGCTACCATGACGGCTTCGGGATCACGCTTCTGGATATGCACGGCGGCCAGGCAAAGACACGGAGCTGTGTTCTTTCCTTGGGGCTCCATTAGAATATTGCCCGGCGGAATTTGCGGAACCTGGCGGTGCAATTCCTTGGCCTGGGATCTGGCGGTGACGATAAATATTTTTTCTGCAGGAGCAAAGGGGCGAACTCGTTCCACCGTTTCCCAGATCATCGGGCGGTCGGAAAGGATGGGCAGGATCTGTTTGGGCCTTTTTTCCCGACTCCAAGGCCAGAAACGCGTACCTCCCCCCCCGGCCATGATCACGATATATACTTTCTCGGTTTTACCCATCCCGAATCTTCTCTCGCTGGCCATCCCCAATGCGGATTGGGAATTTTTTATTGGGATACTTCCTGAATCCTATTTTCGACCAATTGGCGAATTTCTTTCAGGCGTTCTGGCGTCCTGGCTTCGAAGCGCAAGACGATAACCGGTTGAGTATTGGAGGCCCGGACAAGACCCCAGCCGTCGGGAAAGAGGACGCGGACTCCATCCACGTCCACAATGGGGTATTCTTTACGGAAAGACTCTCTCACTTTTTCCACCAGTGCGAATTTTTCCTCGTCGGGACAGGGTACACGAATCTCGGGGGTGGAGAATGTTTTCGGCAAATCACTTAAAAGTTCCGGGATGGTCTTTTCCGTCCGGGAAAGAATTTCCAGCAAACGGCAAGAGGCGTATATGGCGTCATCGTACCCGAAATACCGGTCCGCAAAGAAAATGTGCCCGCTCATCTCTCCGCCCAAGAGGGCCTTCTCTTCTTTCATTTTGCTCTTCAGCAAGGAATGCCCGGCCTTCCACATGATCCCGCGCCCCCCATGCCGGGCAATGTCCTCGTAAAGATTTTGGGAGCATTTCACCTCGGATACAATGGTGGCCCCCGGATGGTTTCGTAAAACTTCCCGGGCAAAGAGAATCAACAATTGGTCCCCCCAAATGATGTTGCCGAGATGGTCAACGACCCCGATTCGGTCTGCATCCCCGTCGTAACCGATCCCCAC
Source organism: Deltaproteobacteria bacterium (assembly GCA_029857975.1). Next base: position 6,667 of record JAOUFX010000002.1, read on the forward strand.
CTCTGCTCCAATTTCTTGCACCTTGGCAATTAAATCTTTCATGTTCTCGGGGACGGTCGGGTCTGGATGGTGATTGGGAAACCGCCCGTCCACCTCGGAATACAGGTCTTCCATCCGGCAGTCCAGATCCCGAAAAATTTTAGGGGCCACAGCGCCGGCAGTTCCGTTGCCGCTGTCCACAACCAATTTGATTCTCCTGCCGAGGTGAATATTTTGCAGGATAAATTTTTGGTAATCCGGAATAACCTCTTGGAAAGAGACCGAGCCCTTACCTTCAGCAAATTTTCCGGCCTCGATGATCTTCCGCAAATTCTGGATCTCTTCCCCGAAGAGTGTATCTTTGCCCACGCAAACCTTGAAACCGTTGAACTCGGGTGGGTTATGACTGCCGGTGATCATCACCCCGCCTTCCCGGTCGAGGTGGAAAAGGGAAAAATAAAAAACCGGGGTAGGGCAAACCCCGATATCTATGATCTCCAAACCGCCAGAAACCATTCCCTTCATCAGAGGCGCAAGAAACCGCGGTGAACTCAACCTTCCGTCTCTTCCTACCGCGACCCGTCTTTTTCCTTGTCGCGACATATAGGTAGCGAAGGCCTGTCCTAAAAGGCGCACGACCTCGTCGGTCAAGTCCTGATCCACGATCCCCCGGATGTCATACTCCCGAAAAATTCTCGGATTCATGGCCCTCCTTTTCATAAAAAAATTATAGGTTACAATAGTTTAGCATACCTCTGAGAGAATGGTCAATTGGAAAAGAATCCAGGTAAATTCATCAACCTATTGAAAAGTGAAGGGGGTCAAAATTTGCAGGGACCAAAATTTGCGGTTGACAGAAGGATTTTGGCAAAGATATGATGCAAGTCTCATTTTTTATAAATATTTGCATCCACGCGGAGGATTAGCTATGCGTAGCGATTTAATGAAGAAGGGATTGGAGAAAGCCCCCCACCGTTCTCTCTTTAAGGCCATGGGCTTTACCGATGAAGAAATCCGCCGACCGATGGTCGGCATTGCCAATTCAGCCAATGAGATCATTCCCGGCCATATCCATTTGGATAAAATCGTCGAGGCCGTGAAAGCTGGGGTGCGCATGGCTGGAGGGACACCCATAGAATTCTGCACGATCGGTGTTTGTGACGGGATCGCCATGAACCATGAAGGGATGAAATATTCTCTGGCCAGCCGGGAGCTGATCGCCGACTCGGTTGAAGTTATGGCTACCGCCCATCCCTTCGATGCCTTGGTCCTTGTTCCCAACTGCGACAAGATTGTCCCCGGAATGCTTATGGCCGCCATGCGGTTAAACCTTCCTTCCCTTGTGATCAGCGGTGGGCCTATGCTAGCGGGTAAATTTGAAGAAAGAGAAGTAGATTTGATCGGGGTCTTCGAAGGTGTGGGCCGGGTAGCCCGCGGTGAATGGACAGAAGCCCAATTGAAAGACCTGGAAGAATGCGCTTGCCCGGGTTGCGGCTCCTGTGCGGGCATGTTTACGGCCAACTCGATGAACTGTTTGTCGGAAGCTCTGGGTTTGGCTCTTCCGGGGAACGGGACAATTCCCGCCGTGATGGCCGCTCGCATTCGGCTGGCCAAAATGGCCGGAACAAAAATTATGGAACTTTGGAAAAAGAATATCCGCACGCGGGACATTGCCACCCTCCATGCTTTTAAAAATGCCATGGCTGTGGACATGGCGCTGGGATGTTCCACCAACACAGTTTTGCATCTGCCGGCCATTGCCCATGAAGCGAAAATTGACTTGAATTTGGACTTATTCAATACCATGAGCAACAAGACTCCGCACCTGTGCTTTCTCAGCCCTGCGGGTCCTCACCACCTGCAGGACCTTGATGCCGCCGGAGGCGTCCCAGCGGTGATCGCTGAATTGGCCAAGATAGGAGAGATCGATAAGACGGTAATGACCGCCACCGGCAAAAATTTGGGCCAGAATTTAAAAGGAGTTAAAGTCAAGGACTACGGAGTGATCCGGTCCATTCACGACCCTTATCACAAAGAAGGAGGCCTGGCTATCCTGCGGGGAAATTTGGCTCCAGACGGAGCAGTGGTGAAACAATCCGCTGTAGCACCCGAGATGATGGTGAATGAAGGCACAGCCATTGTCTTTGAGTCCGAAGAAGAAACCATGGAAGCCATCCTGAAAGGAAAGGTGAAGCCCGGCCATATTGTGGTGGTTCGATACGAGGGCCCTAAAGGCGGGCCGGGGATGCGGGAAATGCTTTCTCCCACTTCCGCGATTGTCGGTATGGGGCTGGATAAAGATGTAGCCTTGATCACCGACGGGAGGTTCAGTGGCGGCTCCCGGGGTGCAGCCATCGGGCATGTCTCACCGGAAGCTGCCGAAGGAGGGTTGATTGCGCTGGTAAAGAATGGGGACCGGATATCGATCAATATTCCGAAAAAAAAGCTAATTCTCCTGGTTAGTGAGGAGGAAATCAAAAAAAGGAAAAAAAATTGGAAGCCGCCAAAGCCGAAGATAAAATTCGGCTATGCAGCCCGGTATGCCCAGATGGTGACGTCAGCAGGTACGGGAGCGGTTTTTAAAGATTTTTTTTAGCCTAAACCGACAATAAAACAGGAGCCAGAATAGAGAATAATCCCGCTTTTTGGGAAAATCTGGCTCCTGTTTTATTAATTCTTCCTTCGCAATTCATTGATAAACATCTTTTTTTTAAAAAAACCTTCATTTTTTTCTTGACAAGGTTTTTTTTATGACATAATCTGTAGAAAAATAGATTTATATTTATTTATAGATTTAAACTTATAACTATTTGCCTACTTCAAAAAGATAAGGATCCTCTGGAGAAAACCCATGAGGACTTCAGATATATTAAAAAAATTAAATATTCCAAGGCATAAGCTTTATTATTTAGAGCAGAAAGGGTATGTCAAGCCGAAACGGATCCCCATGGGGGAACTTGAAACCAGGGAATACAGTGAAGAAGATTTTAAAAAGCTCGAACTAATTTGGAAATATTTACAAAACGGCTTCAAACATAAAATTGCTTACCAAAAGGCTTTGGAAGAACTGCAAAGTCCAAAACTTGATCTTGAGAGGGGACCATGAGCGTTGCAGGCAGTACCGTGCTCCCGAAGGAGCCTATTAAAACGGTTAGTCGGGCAGAGGCCACGGTCTCTGCAGAGGAGGAACACCAACGCAACCCGTGGAAAGATGCCACCGAGGAAGAATGGGAAGACTGGCGGTGGCAACTGAAACATCGTGTCACCAGCGCGGAGCAGCTCAAACTAATCTTAAACCTTAGCCAGGAAGAAATCGCCGCCATCGAAGCCTCGAAAGGAAGGATGGCTACCGCCATCACCCCCTACTTTGCCAAATTGATGGACCGTAATGATCCCAACTGCCCCATTCGCCGCCAGGCCATTCCAACCCTGGAAGAATTTCACTTCTCTCCTCATGACCTTTTTGACCCTTGTGCCGAAGATGAAAATTCTCCCGTCCATGGCCTGGTCCACCGCTATCCCGATCGCGTACTTCTTTTAGTCACGGATAAGTGCGCCGTTTACTGCCGCTATTGCACGCGCCGCCGGGTGGTGGGCTCGAGTGAAAAGTGCATTACCGAGGAAAAACTGGATGAAGCTGTGGCCTACATCCAGTCTACGAAAAAGGTTCGGGACGTTTTGATTTCAGGCGGCGATCCTCTGCTTTTTGAGGACGACCACTTGGAAGGGATCATTGCCAAAGTAAGGAAGATTCCCCATGTAGAGATTATCCGCATCGGAACGCGGGTTCCGGTAACTCTTCCCCAGCGGATCAATCCAACGCTAACCTCGATGTTGAAGAAATATCACCCCCTTTGGATGAGTATCCACTTCAGCCACCCCAAGGAGATCACGAAGGAAGTGCGCCGGGCCTGCGCCATGCTGGCGGATTCCGGCATCCCTCTGGGAAGCCAGACCGTTCTGCTGCGGAAAATTAACGACCGCCCCGTAGTGATGAAGCGTCTCATGCACGAGCTCTTGAAAATCCGCGTCCGCCCCTACTACATCTATCAATGTGACCTGGCCATGGGCACAGAGCACTTTCGCACCCCTGTTGCCGTGGGGATTAATATCATCGAAAAACTGCGGGGACACACCACGGGTTACGCCGTTCCCAGCTTTGTCATTGACGCTCCCGGCGGTGGAGGAAAGATTCCCGTAGGACCTACCTATCTGATCTCCCAGGATAAAGGAAAAATGGTCTTGAGGAACTATCAGGGGAAAGTGTTTGAGTATCAAGAACCCCAAAGCCAGGGTTCCTGATCATCCTGTGAATCTGGAAAAATCGAGCCCTCTTGCTTAAACGGAAAGAGGGCTTTTTTATTTTTTAGGCTTCTTTTTCAGGGCCAACTGGATTACTTCGTCCATACGCTGTACGAAGTGGAATTTCATGTCCTTTTTCACCTGCTCGGGAACCTCTTCCAAATCTTTTTCGTTCTTCTTGGGCAGAATGACCGTGGTGATGCCGGCACGCCTGGCTGCCAACACCTTTTCTTTAATTCCACCCACAGGAAGAACCAGCCCCCGGAGAGTAATCTCTCCGGTCATGGCCACATCGTTGCGTACCGGCTTTCCGGTAAGTAAAGAGGTCAGGGCGGTAAGCATCGTTACGCCTGCGGAAGGCCCATCTTTGGGAATGGCCCCGGCAGGTACATGGATATGGATGTCGCTGTTGTCGTAGAAGTTTTCGGGAACCTTCAATGCCTTGGCTTTGGAGCGCACATAACTCAAAGCGGCCTGAGCGGATTCCTTCATGACCTCCCCCAATTGCCCCGTAAGGGAGAATCCTTTGCGCCCTTTCATGCGCGTGGCTTCAATGAAAAGGATATCTCCTCCGGTGGGAGTCCAGGCCAACCCAGTGGCTACCCCCGGCTCAGAAGTGCGTTCCGCCACTTCCGAGAAAAATTTAATTGGGCCCAAATAAGCAGGCACATTTTCGGCATCAATGCTCGTTAGGGTTTCCTGCCCCTCAGCCACGCGTTTCGCCACTCCCCGGCATACATTGGCAATCTCCCGCTCCAAATTGCGCACTCCCGCTTCCCGGGTGTATTCGAGAGCGATGCGGCGCAGGGCTCCATCCTCAAATTTTATATTCTTTTCCCCCAGGCCATGGGCCTCAACCTGCCTGGGAACCAAATAATCTCTGGCAATCCTCAACTTCTCTTCTTCGGTATAGCCCGGAAGATCCAAAACTTCCATCCGGTCCCGCAAGGCCGGTGGAATCGGATCTAAAATATTGGCCGTAGTAATGAACATGACTCTGCTGAGGTCAAAGGGTACGTCGATATAATGATCGGAAAAGGAATTATTCTGTTCCGGATCCAGGACTTCCAATAAAGCCGCCGAGGGATCGCCGCGAAAATCCATCCCTAACTTATCGATTTCATCGAGCATGAAGAGGGGATTATTGGAGCCGGCCTTACGGATCCCCTGAATAATCCGGCCGGGGAGAGCGCCGACATACGTACGGCGATGGCCGCGAATTTCCGCTTCATCACGCACTCCGCCTAAGGACATGCGGATAAACTTACGCCCTAACGCTTTGGCGATGGACTTCCCCACCGAGGTTTTCCCTGTACCCGGAGGCCCGACAAAACAAAGAATCGGACCCTTCATATCCGTCTTGAGCTTGCGGACCGACAAATATTCCAAGATGCGTTTTTTCACTTTCTCCAGATCATAGTGATCTTCATCCAGGACTTTCTGAGCCTGGGGGATATCCAAATTGTCCGCAGTGGCAACGGCCCAGGGAAGTTCGATGAGCCATTCGAGGTAGGTTCGGGAGACCGTGTATTCTGCAGCCGCCGGAGGCATCTTGGCCAGGCGTTCAAGTTCCCGTTCTCCTTCTTTCATCGCCTCCGGTGGGAGTTTGGCTTGAACCAAGCGTTGCCGCAGTTCCTCAATTTCTACCGTCCGCTCGTCTCTTTCTCCCAACTCCCTCTGGATGGCCTTGAGTTGCTCGCGCAGGAAATATTCTCGTTGCGATTTGTCAATCCCTTCCCGGACCTGAGTTTGAATCTTGGAGCTTAGTTCCAGAACGCTGAGCTCCTTGGTGAGCAGTAGATTGGCCTTGTCCAGGCGGTCTTTAACGTTAAGCGTCTCCAGGATGGCTTGCTTATCTGCCAGGGGAACATTCAGGGAGGAAGCGACGAGGTCGGCCAAAGCCCCGGGTTCATCGAGGTTCATGGCCACGATAGCCAATTCAGGCGGGAGATTGGGGGCCAATTCCACCACCTTCTGGAAGATGCCTTTCACCCCCACCATCAAGGCTTGCGTATCCCCTTTCGCCTCCACTGTATCTTGCAGGGGAATAACCCTGGCCCGGAGGAAGGGTTCCCGTTGGGTAAACTCCTTGAGGCGGATGCGTCCAGTTCCCTGGATAAGCAGGCGGATGCTGCTGTTGGGAACTTTGATCATTTTGAGAATGTAAGCCGCGCAGCCGATTTCGAACAAATCTTCCGCTTTAACCTGCTGCTCCATCTCTCTACTTTTTATGGCCACAATGCCGACTACTTTATTGGAGATTAGAGCGGCGTCGATCAGCTTGATCAGCGGTTCCTGGCTGACCATCAAAGGCAGGATCATTTTGGGATAAAGCGTTGTCTCACGGATGGGGATGATGGGCAGTTCATCGGGGATCTCTATTTCCTTAGGCCCCTCCCCTTCCCCGGCTATTTGACCCGCGGGAGAGTTCTCCAAGATCATCTTAGATTCATCAGGAATCAAAATCTGATTGGCGTTCATAGGATTTTCACCTCCACGGCCCTGGAGACGGATTCTTTCTTTTTGGGGACAGTGACCATAAGAAATCCTTCGCGGTAGGAGGCCTTGATCTCATCCACATTGAGGAGAAAGGGAACACGCAGGGTCCGTTCGAAATATCCGTAGTCAATTTCCATTTGATGGAGCTGGGTCTTGGGGGAAGGGCTGAATTCGGTTCTCGTTCCGGAAATGGCCAGGAGGCCCTTTTCGAAAAGGACCTGAATATCTTCGCCTCTCACCCCGGCGATCTCCATAACAACGACCAGGTTGTCTTCGGTTTCATAAATGTCCATCGGCGGGTGAAAGGACCGCTTGGGCTGGTAACCCAAAGGCTTCACCTCTTTGAAAAACTCTCCCATAAGTCGATGGATTCGGCTTCTCATTTGGTCAAAGTCATCGATCGGCATAGTCCCCTCCCCATTTCCCGTTCTGATTTCTATAAAAACTTTATCAGAAACCCCTCCGGAGTCAATAGCGATTTCACATTGCCCCCTTTCACTTTTTCATCGTCCTTTCCTTGAAGATGACCTTTTTTTCTGGTAGTATCTTTATGACTCAATTTTCTCAAATTCTTGGATAATTCATTATCGCAGGAGAGTGGCGCATGGCGGAGATCAAGAGTGCCATCGAGTTGGCCATGGAAAAGACCAAAGACCTTCACCTCTCGCGAGCGGAAATACAGAAGCTCAAAGAAGAGGAGATGAAATCCAAGGCTCAAGGCCTGGTGCATCGCTTCTTGGAAGTTGATTTTCACCTCAAGGAAGTGGCCAAGGAATTAATGAAATTTACCCCCGATGAGCGCAAACCATTAGAAAAGCTCATGTGTCAATATTTATCCGAGGCCATCCGCTTGGATCGGGATAATGACCTGATCTTCCAGGGGATCGAAACCCTCCGGGAAGAGAGTAAACCCCTTAACCGCCAAATCCAGCAGTTGCTTAAAAAATATCGCGAACAGAAAGAAAAAGCTTACGGGGAGGCCGAAAAAAATCTACTAACCCATTGGGAGAAGCAGGGCATTTCTGGCTCGGCGGTTCAGGCCAAGGTTGAAGGAAGCCAGGAGTGGGAGAAAGCCTTATCCCGATTTAAACCGGCCTTCGAGAAACAGCTTCGAGTCCTACAAGAAGAATTGAAAAAATGAAGACCCCTTTTTAGGTTGAGCATCAAGGAGGGTCCAGAAAATTATGCCCCGCGTCGTCATCCCCGATGATTTTCCGTCTATTTTATCGGGTACAGAAGCCCTGAATCGGCTTAGCCGGTCGGCCGAAGTGCAGATCTACACCGAGAAGGCATCCTCCCCGGAAGAGCTCCAGCAAAGGCTCCGGGGGGCCGAAGTCGCCATTAACATCCGGGCCTACTCTAAATTTACTGAACCTTTACTCCAGGCCTGTCCCGATTTGAAATTGATCTCTGTTTTGGGCATAGGCACGGATAACATCGATCTCCCCGCAGCTTCCCGGCTGGGGATCAAGGTGTGTAATACTCCCGGCTTCTCAGCCGTCTCCGTAGCTGAGCATACCCTAACCTTGATGCTGGCGGCGGCGCGAAAAATACCGGCCCATGATCAGGAGCTTCGCGCCGGCCGCTGGACAAGGCTGCCCATGATCCAGCTTCACGGAAAAACTCTGGGCATCGTGGGCTTTGGCAATATCGGCCGGCAACTCGCCTCCTTGGCTAAAGGAATCGGCATGCAAGTCTGGGCCTGGACCCTCAACCCCAGCCCGCAAAGAGCCGCCGAAGCCGGCATCCAGTTCGTGGAATTCGACCGGCTGCTCTCCCAATCGGACGTGATTTCCATCACCATTCAGGCTTCCGAAAAAACCCGCGGTCTTATCTCGCGAGAGGCTCTGGCCAAGGTAAAACCCTCCGGTATCCTGGTGAATACAGCACGGGCCAGTATCGTTGATACGTCCGCTCTGATCGAATTCTTGCGGACGGGAAAAATTGCGGCGGCGGCCCTCGATGTCTATGATCAAGAGCCTTTGCCCCCCACAGATCCTCTTTTATCTCTGGCCAATGTGGTCCTCTCTCCGCACAACGCCGGTATGACCCCTGAGGCCATCGAGAAAGGAAATCAGATGGTCGTGGATAACGTAATCGCTTTCTTCCAGGGCCGGCTGATCAACCTGGTCAATGAATAAAATACTTGCACCACAGAGGGCACAGAGGTCACAGAGAATGATTTAAAATTTACACAAGGAGCTTTATTCTTCATAATTTTTTTAAACCTCTGTGTTCTCTGGGCACTCTGTGGCCAATAATAAATTGAATGATCCTTCCTTTAGAGTCTTTCAAAGATCGTGGCTAATCCCTGCCCTCCACCAATGCACAACGAAGCGATGCCGTACCTGCCGCCGCTCCTCTGCAGCTCGTTGATGGTAAACATGGCCAGGCGGGTTCCACTCATACCGTTGGGATGGCCAAAAGCAATGGCTCCTCCGTTGGGGTTAAGTTTTTCCATAGGGATAGGGCTTCCCTGGGCTTCCAATTCCTTCACGCAGGCCAGAACCTGGGCGGCAAAAGCTTCGTTAATCTCAATTACGTTCATGTCAGACATTTTTAACCCCGCCCGCTGCAAAGCTTTGGGCATGGCCAAGGCCGGTCCAATACCCATAATTTTAGGATCTACGCCCGCCACCGCGCAGGTGACCCATCGGGCCAAAGGTTGGTAACCCAACGCTTTGGCTTTCTCTGCGGTCATCATCAAGACGGCTGCTGCTCCATCGTTACGGCCGGAGGAGGTTCCAGCGGTTACGGTGCCGTTCTTTTTAAAGACCGGCGTCAGCGATGCCAGTTTCTCTATGGAGGTCTCCCGGGGGTGCTCGTCCGTGTCAAAAATAACCTGTCCCTTTTTCTGAGAGATGATCAGGGGAATAATTTCATCTTTAAAATAACCCGCCCGGATGGCTTGAAAAGCCCGCTCCTGGCTTTTTAAGCCAAAGGCATCCTGCTCTTCTCGAGAAATTTTATACTTTTCTACCAGATTTTCGGCCGTAACGCCCATGACCAGGCTGTCTTCTACCGTAGGGGCAGTCTCCCGGCGGAGGATCTGCGGGGGGTTGAAGGAATACGCCTCCTCGGCCCTGGGAATCATCCAGGGACATTGGCTCCAGCTCTCCATTCCTCCGGCAATGTAGATGTCACCCAGGCCTGATAGAATCTGGGTAGCCGCATAATTGATCGCCTGCAGGCCGGAAGAACATTGCCTTTCCACGGTGGCACCGGGAAGACTATAGGGAAGGCCTGCCTTAAGAACGGCCCACCGCGCTGGGTTGTAGGCCGCATGCCAGGAATTGGAAAGTCCCATGATCACGTCTTCGATCCCATTGGGGTCAATCCCGGTTTTATCTACGATGCCCCGGAGGGTAAAGGCTCCTAACTCTTCAGCCCGGTAGCGCGCAATCGTTCCGCCCATGCGCCCGATCGCTGTTCTGACTCCTCCTACGATCACCACTTCTCTCATATGAATACTCCTTTCTTTTTTTCCTTGTCCGAAAATATTTCTTGATGCCGGTAAGAATATTAGGGGAGAATAAAGCCTGTGTCAACGTTTTCTCTCTTAGAAAATTTTTCTCTTTCTGGGGAATTCAAGTTATAATGCCGAGCAGATGGAATTTTGATCTGGAAGCAGATGATCGCCGGTGATCACAAAATTTTTTCTTTATCCAACCCTCTTCTGGATTCTGAATTCCATCTTCTATGTTCGAATATTTAAGACTGGCCATCTGCGTCCCCAATATATATAAAAAACATAGGTGGTAACGAAACGAATGGAAGCGGAAAAGAGAGCAATTTTTGATAAAATTTTTTCCCCGGAGAGTTTAGCTATCGTGGGCATATCCCGTACCTACAGCGGCCTCGGCGGCCAATTTTTCTTGAAAAATTTGCAAAGGGCAGGTTATCCCGGCCGGATTTATCTGATTCATCCCACCGCTCATGAGATCAACGGCTTGCCCGTTTATCCCAACCTTGCCGCCCTTCCGGAAGTCGTAGACCTGGCCGTCGTTTGCGTTCCCGCCAAACTCGTTCCATCGGTGATGGAAGAAGGCAGTAGGAAAGGGATCCACAACCTTCACATCCTAACTTCTGGATTCAATGAGCTGGGAACGCTGGAAGGTTCCCATTTGGAAAGGGAGCTCCAGCGGGTCGCCTTAAAAGGCCAACTCAACATCATCGGCCCCAATTGTATGGGGCCTTACGTGCCCGCTTCCCGCTTGATGCTCTGGGGTCAAATACCTGCCAATCCTGGCTTTATGGCCTTTTTGTCTCAGAGCGGGACTCTCACCCAGCGAGTTACCGAACACGCCCATTTCACAGGCATGGGCATCAGCAAGGCTGTCAGTTTCGGAAATGCTGCGGTCCTGGACAGTACGGATTATCTGGAATACCTGGCCGAGGACCCGGGAACAAAAGTTATCGGCCTCTACTTGGAGAGCATCCGTGATGGGCGGCGGTTTTTGAACCTGGCCCGGCGCATCAATGCCGAGAAGCCCCTGGTGCTTTGGAAAGGGGGTGAAACTCCCTCCGGAGCAGGAGCTGTGGCTTCGCACACCGGAACGCTTGCGGGAGAGGACAAAATTTGGGAAAACGCCCTGCGGCAAGCGGGGATTACCCGGGCTCGTTCCTTGGAAGAGGTCGTGGGTACAGCGATGGCTTTTCTCTACCTGCCGCCCGCCAAAGGACGGCGGTTGTTTATCCTGGGCGGGGGCGGAGGCAACAGTGTTTATTACGCCGACATTTGCATCCGCACCGGCCTGCAGGTACCGCCTTTGATGGGGGAAACTCGGGAAAAATTGACCGCCTTAGTTCCTGCTGTCGGCTCCTTTGCCCGCAATCCCGTGGACGCCTGGCGCGCTTTTTACGACCCGGATTTCATGGCGAAAATCCTGGAGGTGGTTTTTGCCGACCCCAGCCTCGATATGATTATCCTGGACCGGCTGATTCCGCGGATGACCTATGCAACGGGAGAGAAGGATCATACCCCGGCAGTCACCGAGTACCTCAAAAAAAATCGCTTGCCCAAACCTCTGGTGGTCGTAGTGGATGGAAGCGGGGAAGACACTTTCCTGGCAACCGAAGCCGCAAGAATACGCCAATACTTCTGCCAGGCTGGCGTTCCGGCCTATCCTTCTCTGCCATTAGCCGCGCAGGCGTTAGCCCACTTGGTAGCCTACCATGAGAAGAAATAAGCGGGCAGCCGCCAGCCCTCAGCTTTTCCTCTCTTTATTTCTTTTCCGATTCCAGGACGCCGGCAATCGCATAGTTGTTCTTGGCCATGTCATGCAGGATGATGCGCACGGCTTCCGGTTTGACCGCCAAGGAATTTACCACCGCCTCGGTCATGGCACCGACCAGCTTTTTCTTGAGATCTAAACCCCTTCCTTCCAGCAGGTGAACGTGAATGATAGGCATCGGCTCCTCCTTTGTTATCTCGACAGAACGAAAGGTCGAGAAATAATAAAATGGTAACGAGGCTTATTATAAAAGAATTGGGGAAAGATTAAAAGGGATCATTTATTGGTTGGTGCCACATCCTATGGGACTCCGAATATTTTTCCAAAAAGGACGTGAATTTGTTAAAATAATTTTTTCTAATCCTTTTGAGGTGAATCATTTATCGTTGAGATAAAAGAAATCGAAAAATCTTACGGAGAAAAAATTCTCTTTACGGGGTGTTCTTTGCGTCTGGGGGCGCGGGATCGCCTGGGCCTGGTGGGCCCGAATGGGTCAGGGAAGACTACTCTTTTCCGGATGATCGTCGGCGAGGAACGCCCCGACAGGGGAGAGATCTTCATCCGTCGGAGGGTGCATATCGGATATCTTTCCCAGGAACCAATACCGGCCAAAGACCAATCCCTGCTCGAAGAAGTTCAGAACGGAGTAAAAGATTTAACAGCCCTGGAAGATAAAATGCGCCTGCTGGCTGAAGAGATTGCCGAGGAGCAGGATACCCAAATTCAGGAAGCTCTGGCTAAAGCCTATGGCCAAATGGAAGAACGGTACTCCCAGCAAGGAGGATATGCTTTGGAATCCCAGGCCAAAGCCATCCTTCTGGGCTTGGGTTTTCGAGAAGCGGATTTCCAGCGCTCCACGGAAGAACTCAGCGGAGGATGGCTGATGCGCTTGGTCCTGGCCAAAATTCTCCTGGCCAATCCCGACTTGCTCCTCCTGGACGAACCTACCAACCACTTAGACCTGGAGTCGCTCATCTGGCTGGAAAATTTTTTGGGCGAATATATGGGCACCATCGTGGTGGTCTCCCACGACCGCGATTTCTTGAATCGAGTCGCAACCAAGATCTTGGCCATAGAAGAGAAAAAAATTACCCCCTATCCTGGAAATTATGATACGTATGTCCAGGCTAAGGAAAAAAAGAAAGCCATCCAGGAAGCGGCTCAGGAAAACCAGCGTAAAAAAATCGAACAGACCGAGAAATTTATCGAGCGCTTCCGTTACAAAGCCACCAAGGCCCGACAGGTGCAGAGCCGGGTAAAAATGCTGGAAAAAATGGAACGGATGGAAACCGCTGACGTCCAGAAGACCATTCGTTTCCACTTTCCCCAGCCCATCCGCAGCGGGAGGGTGGTGGCTGCGTTAAAAGGAGTTCACAAGGCCTATGGTCCTGTACAAGTTTACTCCGGCGTTGATCTGACCCTTCTGCGGGAGGAAAAGGCGGCCCTCGTGGGGCCCAACGGAGCCGGCAAATCGACCCTCCTTAAGCTTTTAGCCGGAATTCTGGAGCCGGATGCGGGAGCAATTGCCTGGGGGCACAATGTTTCTTCGGCCTATTTCGCCCAGCATCAATTGGAACTCCTGGACCCATCTAAAACAGTCTGGGAAGAGATTTTTTCCAAGGCCAAGGATGAACCCATAAGCTTTCTTCGGGGCCTGCTGGGGGCGTTTCTTTTCTCCGGCGATGAGGTGGAAAAAAGGGTTTCGGTCCTAAGCGGGGGGGAAAAAAGCAGGCTGGTGCTGGCCAAAATGCTGATGCGTCCGGCTAACTTCTTGCTCCTGGATGAACCCACCAATCACTTGGACATTGCCGCCCGGGATGTATTGGAACTGGCGCTCCGGGAATTCAAGGGTGCGCTTTGCTTTATCACCCATGACCGTCACCTCATCAACGCTGTGGCCAATAAAGTTGTTGAAGTAAAAGATGGTTCCTTGACAATTTACCCCGGGAATTATGAGGACTACCAATACAAAAAGGAACAAGAAAAAAAGGAACTCGCCATGGAGAATTTCCAACCATGCTCCGAGGAGAATCTTGAAGCCAAGGAACGCACGGCCCGCAGGACCAAGGAGCAGAAACGATTGGAAGCCGAGGCTCGCAACCGATTTTACCGGGAGACCCAGGGACTGCGCCAGAAGATTCAGGAGGTTGAATTAAATCTGGAACAAGCTACGAAGGACATGGAATATATGGCCACCCGTTTGGCGGACCCCGAAATTTACCGCCAGGGGGAAAACATCCCCGAGCTTTTGAAATCTCATGCTGAAGCCAAGAGACGCGTTGATACCTTGACCACCGCATGGGAGACTCTTGCCCAGCAGCTGGAGGGATTGGAACAAGCCCGGCTTTCTTTGAGCCCCCCAGAGGAATCGGAATAGTATTAAGTCCACTTAGGCCGTTGGGGTTGTTCAGAACGTGAACGGACTAAACTGAAATAAAAAAACCAACGCTTGAAACTAATCCAAACGTCTTAAATGAAGTTACATTACCCCCACCTTAACCCTCCCTCCTTGAGGGGGAGGGAGGGGGGGTAAAATAATTTATTTCGTTTGTATTATTTTTCATTTAAATCTTTTTCAGCGTATATCGGCGAAAATCTGCGTCCCAATTAATTGATCTTAAAAACCTAATGAGGAGGAAAACCATGAAAGATTTGTTTCATTTGCAGGGCAAAGTTGCCATA
>JAOUFX010000297.1 GCA_029857975.1 Deltaproteobacteria bacterium
GATGAGGATCACTCCATCTTTTTTCACCGCGGGAATGGCTCCCACAGCGGCTTTGGCAAGCTGGTAGTGATTGCGACCCACGTACCCCCCATGGGTGAGAACAATATCGAACTCTTCTTCCACGGCAATCTCGACGTAGGTTTTAATTCGGCGCACAGCCTCTTCCAGGACTTTTTCTAGGTCTCCGGCAAAGACTCCGGTCAAACGCATATCTTTGTCCAGGGTCACGGTGATGGTGAAATCGACGCCCACGGCCTTAGCAATCGCCGTGGCCTCTTCATGGCAAGGGTTACCTGCCAGAATTAAATTGGTAGCGTTGGCCGATTCCAGAAAATCCGGGCTGTGGAATTTTTGAATGGTCCGCAAATCAACCAGGCCGGGGCATATCGCTTTTCTTCCGCCGGAAGCTCCGGCCATAAAGTGACTTTCGGTCAGGCCGGTGGCGATCTTCAGGTCGGCCTCATAAAAATTCTTATTCAAAAAAACTTCTGTGCCGGTGGGCGTCTTTCCCACGCGAATTAAAGAGGCTTCATCTTCGCAATCATGGTCCTTAATTTCGTAGGCGGAAACGATCTCTTTGCCCAGCATCTCGACTTTTTCCCGGGGAGTGCTGGCCCGGTGTGTCCCCGTTCCCACGATGATCCGGATATTCTTTTTCCGAACCCCCAGGGCCTGCAGTTTTTGGAGAAGGGGAGGGAGGATGCCGTTTTCCCCTTGGTAAGGAACCGGACGGGTGATGTCCGAAACGGTAATGGCTACCCGCAGTTCATCCGCAGGCCTTCCCTTCCCTTTGACAATTTTCTCCCAACTCAGGCCCCCCAAAGGTTCATCGAGGGCCTTGGCGATCTCCTTGGCCGGGTCCGGCAAGGCCTCTGCTTTTTTCATGGTCATTACGGCGCAATCCCGCGGCACAGACACGGTGAGCGGCCCGCCGGAAAATTCCACCTTAATTTTTTTCCAACCTTTGATCCCGGTATTTTTTAGGGCAGCCATTAGATCTAATCTCATCTTTTAAACCCCCTATCCACTGGCGAATGCTGATCGGGGAATGCGGAAAAAAATTCATAAGCCGAATTCCGATAATCGGCATTCCGCATTCCGAAATCCGCATTCCGAATTCCTTCTATTCTTGGGGAATCAAATTTAGGTCCCCGCTGAACGCTGCTTCCAGGGTCGGTTTCATCAACCGGTCTACATCTCCTCGCTCCGTTTCCATGGGTGTGGGCATGTTCTGCAGCTTCATCTTCAACTGGGGATCCTTGGCCGCCTGAATCATTCGTCTCAAATGGGCTTTGGACACACCCGCTTCCGCCAGCGTTGCTGGGAAACCCAGGAACTTGGAAAACTGGATCATCCCTTTGGCGACCATCATGGCCAACGTTCGCCCTTTCTTGCCTTCCGTTTTGGCTTTGATAAACCCTCTTTCTTGTAAAATTGCGGCCAAGACGGATAATTGATCCTGGATCCTGGGGGCAAACAGAACCGTGTAATACGGATTCAAAATCGCGCACGCCCGTCCATGGCTTAACACGTCAATCAAAGAAAAGCTCCCCAGATGGGGCCCGCTGGTTCCCCCGATCATGATGGAATATCCTCCCAGGTCAGTGCCCAATCCCAGGCAAAGCCTGGCTTGCCGGTCTCGGGAATTCACCTTCAATTGTGGAAGTCCGTAGACGATCAACCTCAGGCAGGCCCTGGCCACTTCTTTCATTTTGGTATAATAGGGCTGGCCCGTCGCCCCCATGAAAACCTCCCAAGCATGAGCGATGCCATCCAAGCCACCATCCAGCGTGAGGTTCATCGGAGAATCCAGAGTCACCCCGTAATCGAAGACAGCGGCCTGAGGCACGATCGCTTCATCGACGATGAGCTTTTTCTGCCCTGTGACCAAGTCGGTGATGTTGGCATATTTGGTCAAATGGGCACCCGAGCTGGCCGCGGTCTGTACGGCGACGAGGGGAATGAGCAATTGATTCGTTTGTTGCTTTACTGCACTCACATGGCCCACGCCAAAATAAGGATCAATCGAACTGGCCGTGGAGTCGGAAACTTGCAGGGCATTTTGGGCGTCGGCGGGAGAATAGGTTGCCAGCACATTGGCAGCCTTGGCCGCGTCGAGGGTGCTCCCGCCCCCCACGGCAATGATTGCCTTAGGCCGGCAGCGGGCCACATGGAGTGCCAGCCGGTACAAATCTTCGCGCGGGGCATTCGGCCTGGCGCCGGCTATGACCTCAAATTCCACCCCTTTTTCTTTCAGGGAATCGCCTACAGATTTCTGGATTCCAGCCATCCAGGCTTCTCCCAGATCAGCCATAATCACCAGGGCCTTCTTCCCGTACTGGCTGGCCAAATCGCCCACTTTGCCCAGAACCTCGAATCCGAAAAAGTAGGAATTTCCTTTCCAATCGGTCAGCATCTTGCGGGCATTTTCAACGTATCTTTCCATCGCTACCTCCTTCTCAAATTGCAGGTTGACGACTGTGGAGTGCGGAATAAGCTCTTAACCATTCATTCCGCCATCCGAAATCCGCCTTCCGAAATTTTTATTTTATTGCTTCTTCCACCAAAGCGATCAATCGCTTGGGCGCGATCGGCTTGGGCAGGTAAAGGTTGGCTCCGACCTCCACTCCCCTTTGTTTGTCCTCTTCGCCGCTTTTCGCCGTCAGCATCATGATCGGTGTCTCGGCGTAGGAATTGATCTGGCGAATTTTCTGGCAGACTTCGAACCCGTTCATTTCCGGCATGATTACATCCAAGATGACCAAGTCAAAATGTTCGCCAGAAATTTTTTCCAGGGCTGCGGGTCCGTTGGGGGATGCGGTCACGGAAAATCCCAAAGGGGACAGTAACTCCTTAATCGCAATCAATACCAGCTCATCATCGTCTACCACTAAGATCTTTTTGGCCATGATTTTTCATTCCTTTTATTCTTGGAATCGCTTCCTCCGATCGAAAATGAGGAAGACTTTTTTAAACCTCCATCTGCTTCCAACCAGCTTCCATCTCTCCGTTTTAAGTCGGTAGAATTACCCGGAAGGTCGTTCCTTCATCAAGCTTGCTCTCCACCTCTATCCGTCCCCCGTGAGCCTCAATGATGCCATAACAAATTGAGAGCCCCAGCCCTGTGCCTTTCCCTACTTGTTTGGTACTGAAAAAGGGCTCAAAAATCTTATCCAGATTCTCCTCCGGGATTCCGGACCCTGTATCTTTGAAAGAGATTTCCATATCATTCCATCCGTTACGCAAAATCAAACCCGTGCTAATGGTCAGTTCCCGCTTGCGATCCACTTTCCCCATGGCATCCCGGGCGTTCGATATGAGGTTGAGAAAAACCTGCTCCAGCTGATTGGCATCCCCCCAGATCTTCGGCAAGTTCGGCGACAAATTTTTTATCAAGCGGATGCCATGATTCAGGAGTTGCTGGCCCGTAATCATGAGGGCATTTTCGATGGGCTCATTGATGTCGATCTTGCGAAAGGCAAATTTGGACTGCCGGGAAAAATCGCGCAGGTGGTTGATGATTTTGGCGATGCGTTCATGGCACCGCTGAATCAGATCCATCCGCTTCTGGTTCTCATCCTCTTTGTCCAAATTCTCCCGCATGACGTAGAGGAAGGTATCCGCAGCCATCAGGGGATTGTTCAGCTCATGGGCCACCCCGGCGACCAACTCTCCCAGGGCGCGCATCTTCCCGGCTTGGATCAGATGGGCTTGGGTCTTTTTCAATTCTCCTTCTAACTTTTTCTTCTCGGTTAGGTCTTTAAAAACCCCCAGGGTGCCAATGATCTGACCGGATTCATCCTGCAGCAAGGAAGCCGAGGTCAGGATCGGAACCGTTCCGTTTTTTTTCACCACCTTCGTTTCATAGTTCTTGAGAGTGCCTTTTCCCCGCAAGATCCCCATGATCTTCCGCGCTTCGTGCAACCCGTTAAGGTAAAACTGATGAATAGGAAGTCCTATGATGTTCTCCCGGGACCTCCCCACCATCTCTTCAAACGCCCGGTTCAGAAAGGTAATCCGCCCCTTGGGATCCGTAGTCACGATGCCGTCCACTGAACTCTGCACGATGTTTTCCAGGTAATCCTTAGTCTTCCACAACTCTCTTTCCAGAGCCAACTTCTCGGTAATGTCCCGGGCAATCTCCAGGAATCCCAGCGTCTTGCCCGAGGAATCTTTCAGCGCGGTGACGATGGCATGAGCGGTAAAGGGGGTGCCATCCTTGCGAACCCGTTCCAGCTCATATTCGGTCATGCCTTCGGCTTCCACTTTGCGGGAGATCTCTTGAATGATGCCTCGCGACCGGTCGTCTTTGCGGAAGGTTCTCCCGATGCGCATCTCACCCACCACTTCCTCTTTGGTCCACCCAAAGAGGTTCACGGATCCGCTATTATACTCCAGGATAACCCCGTCGGGATTTGTGGCGATAATCGAATACTCCGTCGAGCTTTCCAGCACGCTATTAAGCATGTTGGACAGGTTGCGATATTTTTCTTCTTTTTCCTGAATCTCAACGGTACGAGCATGGACAATATCCTCCAAGTTTCGCGTATAATTGAGCACCTGATCCGCCATCCGGTTGAAGGACTTGGCCAGGATTCCAATCTCGTCTCCAGTGGTGAGGTTGACCTTGTGGGTCAGGTCTCCGCCGGACATCTTGGCTGTGACCGCGGTCAACTCCAGGAGCGGCCGAGTGAGCACCCGGGAAAGCATGATGGTCAGCAGGATGGCCAAGGCAACGGTGCCTAAGGCCACTAAGGTGATAAAAAACTTGGTGCGGGCCACCCCTCCAAAAACCTCCTCTTCATAGCTGCCCGCAGCGATGATCCAGTCCCAATCCCGAAAATATTGATATTTATTGATCTTCACCCGGGGATGCGTCTCACCCAACTCTATGTTGGCCCAGGGGTAGCGGAGGGTTCCTACCTCATTCTCTTTCAAGAGAGGGGCTTTGCGGACCATTTCTTTAATGTACTCGAATCCCGCCGAGTCCCGGGCCTCCAAGATGCTCTCCCCTTCTTTGGCCGGGTGAACGACCAACCTTCCGGAACTGTCCATGATGAAGGCATACCCGGTCTTTCCGATCTTGATGGATCTGATCGCCGTCTTAAGGGCCACGGCCCTTTGTTCC
>JAOUFX010000298.1 GCA_029857975.1 Deltaproteobacteria bacterium
AGGCGGACCTTTCCTTCCGGGCCCCGGGCAGGCTTTCATTAAAAATTTGATCAACTGATTTGGAGATGAATTAAAGATAAAAACTATTTTTTGGGCTGGAATATGGGTATAATGTTAGCAGTAAAATAGGGGAAGTGGACGTTGGTCTGGATACGAAAAAGGAAATTTTTTTTGATGGAGGTGAAAAAAATGAAAAGAATACTCCTTATTTTGGTCTTTCTGTTATTGCCGACTTCATTATGGGCTCAGGTTAGCTTCAGCATAAGCATCGGAGCTCCTGGTTTTTATCTTTCCGTAGGAAATTTCTTCGGGTATCCGGAACGCGAAGTGGTTGTTGTCCGTGAGCGGGGAATACCGGACGATGACCTGCCCGTAGTCTTTTTCATATCCAAACATGCGCATGTAGCCCCTGAGGTAATTATTAAACTAAGAGTAGTCGATGGCTGGGCTTGGTCAAGGATATGTGCATACTACAGGATTCCTCCCACCGTCTTCTACATCCCAGTGGCAAGATATGGTCCGCCATATGGTCGGGCTTATGGACACTATAAACGCTACCCACATGAAAGAGACTGGGGAAGAATACGCTTGAATGATGCTGATATTGTCAATCAGGTAAATCTGATCTTTATATCGAAATACTATAATTATTCCCCAGAGCGAGTCATCAAGATGAGGGAACAAGGCTCATCTTTTGGAAACATTGAAAGGAAAGTTTATCGGGAAAGAGAATATCAAGCGCGAGGAGGAGTTCCAACGCAAAAGATGCGCAGGCCGGGATCCCCATCGGAAATGCGCAGGCCACAAGGAAGAACAGAGGGAATGGCGGGTTTCCCATCGAAGAAAGATATACCTTCCCAAGGAGTAAGACCCCCTCACTCCAGGTTTCAGGATGTATATTCCTCCATACCTCATCCATCTCAAAGGCCTGAGGTAAAAGGTCGATATGGTGGTGAAGAAAAAGGACGTGGGCGTGGCCAAGGAAAGAAAGAAAAGCGGGGTAGAGACTGAAGTCTGATTAAATGCCCTACCAAGGCCTCACCGTCTACCAATTTTTAGCAGGGGTTGCGAATTCATCGTAACCCCTTTTTTATTGCATTGTTATGGGATTTGAGTTATTTTTTCCCCTACGTTTGATGTTCTCGTAAAAAGTCAGAAAAGCCGTCACTCCTGCGCAAGCAGGCCCGCCTGCTGCGAGATGGATTCCCGCTTGCGCGGAATGAAGAAAAATGGGGCAAAAAGGACTTTTTAAGAATTCATCAAGTTTGACCTAATAAAAAAAGACTCGCCGCCAGGCTTCTTTATGCACCAAGTCGATCTCCTCGCAAATATCGGCCTCTCCATTGTCGTTGCCACCGCCTTTGCTTTGCTGGCCAAAGCCTTAAAACAACCCTTGTTACTTGCCTACCTTATCGCCGGGATCATCATCGGACCGGAAATTGGCTTTGGTTGGGTGAAAGATAAGGAAAGTATCAACCTGATTTCGGAGATCGGGCTGATTCTTCTCCTCTTCATCATTGGCCTGGAGATCGACCTCAAAAAATTAATCGCCTCCGGGAGATCTTTGATCATCTCGGGGATATCTCAATTTTTGATATGCGTGGGACTGGGTTTAGGTTTTTCATTATTTCTTGGGTTTAAAATCGGAGGCGGCAAATTTGATGCGCTTTATTTAGCGGTGGGGATGGCCTTAAGCAGCACCATGATCGTTGTAAAACTGCTTTACGATAAATTCGAACTGACCACTCTCCCCGGCCGTATCACCCTGGGAATTTTAGTATTCCAGGATATCTGGGCCATTCTTTTCCTGGCGATTCAACCCAACTTGCTGAGCCCTGAAGTATCCACCATTCTGAAGGCTTTCGGACAAGGATTGGGTTTGGTTATCGTCAGCATGGTGGTGAGCAAGTATCTCCTGCCGCGGATTTTTACCTTCATCGCCAAAATTCCGGAACTATTATTGGTCACTGCCGTGGCCTGGTGTTTTCTCATTAGCGGGATTGCCGGTGCGATAGGGCTCTCGCGCGAAATGGGAGCATTAATCGCCGGAGTAAGCCTCTCAACGTTCCCGTACAATATCGATGTAATCGCCAAAGTCATCAATATCCGCGATTTTTTTGTAACGCTTTTCTTTGTAGGACTGGGATTGCAGATTCCCCAACCTACAATCTCTCTTTTGGCTTATGCCGCAGCCGCATCAATTTTTCTGATCGCCACCAGGTTTTTTTCGGTCTTTCCGGTTTTGTATTCTTTGAAAAACGGCCTCCGGGCCAGCCTGATTCCATCCATCAACCTCGCCCAGATGAGTGAATTTTCCCTGGTAATCGCTTCCCTGGGGCTGGCGCTGAATCATATTGATTCACAAGTGGTCGGCATATTCATTTTCATCTTTGCCTTCACTTCGGTGCTTTCCACCTATATGATTAACTACAGTCATGAGGTTCAAGAAACCCTTTCCAAAGTTCTGCGTAAGGCAGGGATGAAGGACATTCAGGACATCACCTCTATCCACACCGAGGAGAAGAAACAGCGGAGCATCATCTTTCTTGGTTTTTTCAGGGAGGCAAGCTCGATCCTGCACGAGCTTGAGGTGCAGGTTTCTGGAACCGCGGGGCATAAGATAACGGATGAAATCATGGTAATTGACTTTAATCCTCACGTCTACGATGAATTAAACCGGCGTTCTGTAAGATGTATCTATGGAGATATCTCCAGCATGGACACTCTCCAGCATGCCCACATTGAGGCGGCGAAAGTGGTCATTTCTTCGATTGAGGATTCAGTGTTGCGGGGAACGACAAACCTTAAACTGATGCGCATGGTAAAACGTCTCTGCCCGCAGGCGCAGATCATATTAACATCGAATTGGATCCAGTCCGCAATCAATCTCTATCAGGAGGGAGCTGATTTCGTATTCATCCCCAGACTTCATTCCGCAAAGGATATGGCCAGGATTATTTCTGATGCTCTAAACAAAGGATTTCAGCAATACAGGGAAAAGGAAATGCAAAACCTACAGAAGCGCAGAGAGGTTCTTCCGTAGAAAATTCTTAGGCCATTCTTTTTTGAAACGCAACAGTGGAAAAAAAGGTTCCCCATGAAAAGGCCCCTATCAGGAGGAAAAACTTAAGAGTTATCACCATCCCCACCCTTGCCGAAATTTCTAATTGATTTTTGGCAATCGTCGAAGCGATTCCGAGCTTTCAGGATGATCCTGGAAAGCCTTAAAGGAGGAACGATCACCGGTGAATAAAGCCAGCATGAAAGGAGCAAGAGGGATCGAATGAAGAAAGTAAAGCTGTGCATTAACGGAATATGGCGGCGGTTTGTGGTTCCTTCCGATCGAGTCCTCCTGGATATTTTAAGGCAGGATCTTCATCTGACGGGGGCCAAGCAATCTTGCGATCGTAAGGGGCAATGCGGGGCCTGCACAGTAGTGGTGAACGGCAAAGCGACCCGGTCTTGTTTGGCCAAAGCCGCCGACCTGGATGGGGCCGAAGTGATCACCGTTGAAGGCCTGGGGACTCCGCAGAATCCGCATTTGATTCAGGAGGCTTTTGTTCTCTCGGGGGCAATTCAGTGTGGTTTTTGCACCCCCGGAATGATTATGGCGGCTAAGGCCTTGTTGGACGAAAACATGAACCCCAGCGTTGAGGAAATTCGCCAAGCATTACGCCGCGTGCTTTGCCGTTGCACGGGATATAAAAAGATAATTGAGGCGGTGCAATTGGCCGGCCGTTTCTTGCGCGGGGAGCTGATCCCGGATCAGGTGAGGCCCGATCCGCAGGGGGCCAAAATCGGGGTGAGCCATCCCCGGCCATCGGCCATGCTCAAGGCCTGCGGAGTGGCCGAGTTCTCGGCGGACATCAAGGTTGAAGGGGCAGCCGAACTGGCCGTGGTCCACAGCCCTTACGCCCATGCGCTCATCAAGTCCATCAGCACCTCGGCAGCCGAAAAACAGCCCGGCGTAATCGGAGTCATGACCGCCAAGGATATCAAGGGCACCAACCGCTTGAAATTCATCGTGTCCGACCGACCGGTCCTTGGCGACAACAAAGTCCGCTATGTGGGCGACCCGGTAGCGGCGGTCCTTGCCGAAACCAGGCAGCAGGCTGTGGCCGCAGCCCAGGCGGTCGAAGTTGCGTATGAACCCTTGCCGGTGATCCAGAGTCCGACCGAGGGCTTGGCCGGGGGGGCCATTCGGATTCACGACGATCGGCCCAATTTATGTTACTCCCAGCCGCAGATCCGGGGGGATGCGGGGGCGGCCCTCGCTCAGTCCGCCGCCGTGATCGAAGCCGATTTTTCCACTCAGCTTAACCACCAAGCTCCTCTGGAACCCGAGGCGTGCGTGGCTTATCTGGAAGAAAGCGACGAGGGTGAAGATCCTATCCTGGTGGTGATCGGCCGGAGCATCAACATCCATCACCATCTCAGCGTGCTCCAGGACGCTTTGGGTTATGAAAACATGAGATATGAGGAGGCCTACTCGGGAGGTCAGTTCGGGATCAAGGTGGAGATAACTTCAGAAGCCTTGGCCGCGGCTGCGGCTATGCACTTCCGGCGGCCGGTCCGTTACATTCCCGGCTTGACGGAATCGATGTATTTGACCCCCAAGCGGCACCCTTTCGACATGAAGGTCAGATTGGGGGCTGATCAACAGGGCAAATTAACGGCCTTCGTCATGGACTTCGTCGTGGACAACGGAGCCTATCATTCCAATGGCAGCGCGATCCTCAATCGGGCGATTTACATGCTTTCCGGCTCTTATTACATTCCTGCCGTTAAGGCGCTGGGACGGTTGGTTTACACGAACAATCCCTGGGGAGCGGCTGCCCGGGGCGCCGGGCCGCCTCAGGTCAATTTCGCCCTCGAATCGGCCATGGATATGCTGGCCGAAAAAATAGGCATGGACCCGCTGGAGTTCCGCCTGATCAATTCTCTGCAACCGGGCCAGCCCAAATCCACCGGACGGGTCGTGGAGCAGTGGCCCTTTCCCGAGCTCATCGAAGCCCTTCGTCCCCATTACCATCGGGCGCGAAAAGAGGCGGCGGATTTCAACCGGCAAGGCGGTTCCCTTCGACGGGGAGTGGGATTGGGCGCGGGTGCCTTTGGCATCGCTTGG
>JAOUFX010000299.1 GCA_029857975.1 Deltaproteobacteria bacterium
TGGGCTTTTATTTTACCCCTCTCCTTAGCCACTTGGGTGGGGCTCTTTTTGTTTTAGGTAATGTGAACTTCACCTACTAATGTACAGACTTATAATATCCCATGGATTGTTGATTTCAGGTTGAAAGTGAGCATGACAGTATTGATCATGGCAACAAATTCTTTCTAAGTTCCAGGTCTTGGGTTTTTATCCAAAACTTCCCTGACCTTTCTTGCCAGCCCATCAAAGGTAAATGGTTTCTGAATATAATTCACCCCTTTATCCAAAACACCATGATGAACAATGGCACCGTCTGCATAGCCTGACATATAGAGCACCTTCATCTCCGGATGAAAGACAACAAGCCGTTTGGCCAACTCAGGACCACTGATCTTGGGCATGACTACATCGGTCACCAACAAATGAATCGTATCCTTGTGCTGTTGGCAGATGAGCAAAGCGTTCTCTTCATCAGCTGCCTCCAAAACGCTGTATCCCTGTTTTTTACGCATTTCCAATACCAACTTTCGAACCCCTTCTTCATCCTCCACCACCAGAATCACCCAAACCCCACGAAAAAGCCCTATTTCCTCCTTCTCCCCCTCTTTTGTCAAAGGTTCATCCACCCGAGGAAGATAAATCTTAAAAACCGTCCCCTGACCGGGTTCACTGTAAACCCAAATGTTCCCCCCACTTTGCTTCACAATGCCATATACCGTCGCTAATCCCAATCCCGTTCCCTTGCCCTCTTCAGCCTGATGATTATAACCTACATCCCGGAGATCGCCCTCTGGCTTCCCAAGCAGCTGTATCCGGGCATCAAATAGGATGGTTTCGCAAAAAATCCCCTTGTCCCGCTCGCGTCGGGAGAGTTTTTTACGAAATCATCAAATACAACTGGCTGGAGGTTTTGTCGGCAACAGGAAAGGTGAAAAAAGAGACTGTCTGGGAAAATCGATCATTCCTCCGCAAGTCGCATCTCTCTCCTGCGAAATCTTCATCCTGTCCTGCATTTTTTATCTTCTTGCACTTTCCCCTTGACATAAAACGCCAGACATTTTATAGGTAGGACGTCTGACGATTAATTTCTCACCGCTGTGGGATCTTCCTTGATGTTGGCAAGGAATCGTTTATGGGAAGGAACGGCCTCAAATGAATGAAAAGGAAAGGCCATGGGAAGAGGAAAAGGAGCGAAAGGCAAGAAAATCGCTTTACCTGGAAATTATTGATCTCCTCATGGAAGACATCCGAAGCGAGAAATACCCTCCCGGATCAAAGCTTCCTTCCGAAGAGCATTTGGCCCACGTATTATCCGTGAGCCGGGTCACCCTCCGGGAAGCTTTGCGGATTCTGGAGGAAGACGGAATGATCGTGCGCCGTCACGGGAGGGGGACCTTTGTTCTCGATCGAAGGACCCTGCCGATCCAAAGCCTGTCCACCATTATCTCGATATCCGCGATGTTCAAGAAAGCGGGTTTAGAAGATCGCTTTGAGAAAGTAGTCTATAGGAAATTTTCAGCCAACCGGAGAATCGCCGAAAAACTCCAGATCTCCCCCGGGGATGGGGTCTGGGAGGCGGAAAGACTGCGGACCCTTGAAAAACTGCCGGCGGTTTACTCCCTTGACTTTTTCCCAGCCTCCTTTGTCCCGTCCAAGGAGGAGAGAAGACTCAGGGAGTATGAACATTCGATCTATCTATTTTTACACCAGGTGTGCGGGCAAAACGTCCAAAAGGGGCAATGTATTCTCAAACCTTTTCTAAGTGATGCCAATCTCTCTGCGGTTATGAAAATTCCCCGGGGCGCTCCGCTCATGTATATCGAAACCATCGACTTGAACAAAAGGAAACAACCGATTCTTTTTGCCCAGGAGTACTATCGTCCCGATTTCTTTGAATTTCGGGTGCAGCGCCAGAGGGAAACACTCGGCCTGCATGCGCTGTAAGAAAGAGCGGCTTCCACGAGGGGAATCTCGAAGGCGATGGCATTTTAGGAGGCCGAGGTTCAGGATCGACTCCGATCCCTCGGGAAAAAATCCTCTCAACCCCAGGGTGAAAAAATAGGCATCGGAATGGAAGCGTTTACCGCGAAGAACGATATTCCAAGGGTCCTTATCCATAAGAGAATGGGTCATGAAAAGTAAATCGTTCTAGGCAGAAAGGCAAAGGAGACCGAAATGAGCCTAACCCCCGAGAAGCAGTTGAGTGCCGAAACCATCCTTCAGTATGAAAAAGAATATGTTCTCCATCCGTGGGTGGCGCAAAAAGGGGTGAACCCCATTATCATAGACCGAGCCAAGGGGAATTATTTCTACGATTCGGCAGGAAAAGAGTATTTGGATTTCAGCTCCATGTTCGTCTTCAGCAATCTGGGGCATGCCGACCCCAGAGTGGTGGAGGCGATCGCCCTTCAGGCGGGTCGACTGCCCACGGCGGCCTCTCCTTTTGCAACCGAAGCCAAGGCCCGTTTGGCGAAGCTTCTTGCGGAAGTGACGCCGGGGGATATCCAAAAAACTTTTTTTTCAACCAGCGGCGCGGAGGCCAATGAAGCGGCTATCAAAATTGCCCGGGCGGCGACGGGCAAGGAAAAGATCATCGCCCGGTATCGGAGTTATCACGGGTCCACGTATGGGGCCATGACGCTGACGCGGGATTACCGCAACTGGGCCTTCGAGCCGGCCATCCCCAGCGTGACCCATTGTCTGGACCCTTACTGTTACCGGTGCCCGTTTGGCTCAACGTTTCCCGCTTGCGACCTTCAGTGCGCAAAGCACGTGGAGGAAATCATTCGGTTGGAAGGCGGGGCGAAGCGGGTGGCGGGATTCATTGCTGAGCCGATCGTGGGGGCGAACGGGATCGTTGTTCCCCCAGATGGGTATTGGCAGAAAATCCGTGAAATCTGCGACAAATACGAAATGGTCATGATGGTGGACGAGGTCATGAGTGGTTTCGGACGCACCGGCAAATGGTTTGCCATTGAGCACTGGGGCGTCGTCCCGGATGTGATCACCATGGCCAAAGGGATCAGCAGCGGATATGTGCCTTTGGGGGCCAGCAGCGTCCGCGAGTGGGTTGCCGAGCGTTTCGAAACGAATCCCTACGTCCACGGACACACCTACAGCGGTCATACCTTAGCCATGGCGGCAGGGGCGGCAACGATTGAAGCCTATCGCGCGGACCATTTAATTGAACAGGCCGCCGCAAGCGGCAAGTACCTCATGGAGAAAGCCCTGGAGTTGAAGGAAAAACATCCAAGCGTGGGTGATGTTCGGGGCAAAGGGTTGTTCGTCGGCCTGGAATTGGTAAAAGATCGTACGACCAAAGAGCCCATTCATGATCCCCTCTTCGAGGGACCTCGGCCCCCAACGGCGAAGATGAAAGTCCTCGGACAGGCGATGAAAGAGGGGGTCTACTGTCTGCCCGGGGTTGCCAGTGTGATCACCTTTTCCCCTCCCCTGGCGGTTACAAAAGGCGAAATCGATCACGCCATCGGTGTTTTCGACAAAGCCCTTGAGATTGCGGATGCCGAAACGCATGGTTGATTTTATCGATCCGCAAGGCAGAAATAGGAGTCCTTCCCGGAAAAAGCTGGGGAAGAATGGATAAACCTCCCTCGTCTCATATGGGAAAAATCCAGGTGATGTCAAAGGAGGAACGTTGTCGAATGCAAAAGGAATCTATCCCGATCGAGTTTTCCTGAACGGTCAGGTCATTACAATGAATGAATCCCGGCCCGCAGCCGAGGCCGTGGCCGTGAAATGGGATCGGATCGCCGCGGTGGGGTCGAACCAGGAAATTCTGAATCTGACCGGGCCTGAGACCCAAAAAGTGGACCTTGCCGGGAAGACCTTGATGCCGGGATTCATCGAGCCCCACAACCATTTTGCCACAGCGGGAATCGCGTCCCTGCTTTTTGCCAATCTCCAAAGCCCTCCGCTGGGAACGGTGAAGAACATCAAGGATCTGATCGAAGTGCTCCGCGAAAAGGCAGGCCGGATGCCGCAGGGCGAATGGGTTTGCGGGCGAGGATATGACGATACGCTCCTTTCCGAACAAAGACACCCCACGCGGGACGATCTGGATCAAGTTTCCAAAGAAACCCCCGTCTGGATCGTGCACACTTCGGGCCACCTGAGCGTGGCCAACACCCGGGCTTTGGAAATGGCGGGGGTCACGCGATCGACCCCGCAGCCTCCAGGGGGCGTGATCCGAATCGATCCGAAAACCGGCCAGCCGGACGGCGTCCTGGAGGAAATGCCGGCCCAGATGCTGGTGAGCAGATATATGCCCTCGTTGACCCTGGAGCAGCGGCTGGAGGGGCTCGCCCTTGCCGCGAAGCAATATTTGCAGATGGGGGTCACCTCGAGCTATGACGCCGGCGTGATTTTTCCCCGGGGAGACCGGACCGAGATGATTGCCTACCAAAGGGCTATTTCGCAGGGGATATTGCCGATCCGGGTCACCATGATGGTAGGGGTGGATTTTCTCTTGGGCTGCGGAGGGGACGGACCGGCTTTCCTCACCGGCTTTGGCGACTCGAGACTCAGAGTGGGACCGGCAAAAATCATCGTGGACGGCTCCATCCAGGGTTACACGGGATGGCTTTCCCGGCCTTACCATATGCCTTTCAAGGGGGACACCGCCTACCGGGGATATCCCGTAACCTCCCCGGATCAGTTGAATCCGATGGTTATCAAAGCCCACCGGGAGGGGATTCAGGTGGCATCCCACGGCAACGGGGACGCGGCCATCGACGCCATCCTCGACGCCTATCGGCTGGCCCAAAATGAGTTTCCCCGGGCCGATTCCCGCCACAGGATCGAACACTGTCAAATGGCCCGTGAGGATCAGCTGGATCAAATGGTCGAGCTGGGGGTGAGCCCTTCCTTCTTCGTGTCCCACACTTTCTATTGGGGCGATCGACACAAATCCATATTTATCGGCCCGGAACGGGCGAAGCGAATCAGCCCCTTGAAAACTGCGCGGGAGAAAAGAATCAGGTTTAGCATTCATTCGGATTGCCCGGTAACTCCCGTTTCGCCGCTTTTCTGTGTATTTGCCGCCGTCAACCGCATTACGCGCAAGGGGGAGGTTTTGGGGCCGGAATACCGGCTGACCGTCGAGGAGGCCCTACGGGCCG
>JAOUFX010000300.1 GCA_029857975.1 Deltaproteobacteria bacterium
TAGTTTTCATTTTTAGAGAAGTTTTTTTAAATAGGCGGTAACCTGAAAGAGCTTTAAATGGTTAAGGCGGCCTCGATAGCTTTTAAAGCCTTTGCGAACCGTTTCTGTTTGTCGCCATACATGGATGAGGGTTTCTGAATGTCCGCATCGAGGGACTCGGGGATCCTCTAGGAAGGTAACCATGAGATCAAATTTGGGGCTCAGCAATAAGTCCATACATTATTTTTGTAAAAAATCTATCCTGAGGACCCCTTTAGAATCCCTATTCAGCGAGTAATATGGGACAGACCCCAAATTTTGCCTTGACAGCATAATCACTTTTTTGGTAAATAACTTTCGCTTTCGTAATTTGGCCCTCCGGTACTTTTCTTTAACCCTTGCAGGTGAGAAAATGGCTTTGGAAAGACGAATAAAGGCCCTATTTCTTAAAAAGGAATAGGGTTTTTTTATTTGATCTCTGCTACCTGGCAGACGATGACTCCCGACGGGATCGGGTCAATTCATGAAATCTATTCTCCAAAAAGAAGCCCTTTTAAATTCAATTGCGGATTCTAAATTTTCTTAACAAATCTTCTTTGTTCACTTTCGCTCATGGTTGGTACCATTGGGGAAAGCAGTGCCAAAGCGGAAGAGTTTCGGATAGCCAAACCCCATTTTCAGTCTGCTAAGACTGAAAATGGGGTTTTTTCTTTGAAGTTCAAAAAGACCGCTAAGGGGGGTCAAGTCCGTGGATACTTTTTGTCATAAACGGATCCTATTTCTCATTGGTTTATTTTTTATCATTTTTTATGATTCCGCCGAAGGCCTTATCCTTCCTCCTGATCCCTTTGATTCCACAGATCGTTATGCACGCCTGATCACAGCTTCCGAGGGGACGATTACGGGGGTTAAGGCCAAGGTAAAAGCCCCTGGCGATCCTCTTGGACCAGGCGAGGTCCGTGCGCTCTTGCAGTACAAGCTTCAGCCTCCCCCGGGTAATAAGGCTTTCCATTCTGCCGCTTCCAGTCCGATATCGATTCAGACTCTAAGCAACAGTGATTCTGTCCTTGCCCAATTTGATTTTTTAAGTCCTATTCCGGCGGAAGCATATCATCATACCTTGATGATTTATTACCAAGGGGAATCCTCAAGGACTCTGCTGCAAATCAGCGAATATGGATCGGACCAATTGCTTTCAGAATCGCTGGGGGTACCGGTCCAGGACCCGCCTCCGCCTCAAGGGGGCGTTCGGATTTGGGGTCCGATCACCTTCCTCCGGGAAAGGGAAAACCCCAAGACGGAACAAATTTCAATTCCTATTTCGGACCCGACCGGTTCATTTCTTCTCCGCCTTTCCAACGGGACGTCCGAAGGCACAAATCGAGTGTCGAGCGCGGTAATAAAGCTTAATGACCAGGAGATTTTTCGCCCTTCTGATTTGAACCAGCAGATCGGGGATTTGAGCCGCCGAGTCACGCTGGTATCCGGAGAGAATCAGCTTGAAGTAAGGCTTAGGAGTGCTCCCGGTGCTTTTGTCACCCTTGAACTATTTCGAATGGAGAAGCAGGCCTGTGAGGTTCTGGGGCTCCGTACATTCATAAGAACCACCGGCAAGCCTGAACTGATAACGGACACCTTTGAACTGGGGCCGCAGTTCTCAGCTCCCTTTACTTTCAACCTCACCAACGGGAATCCCGATGGTTCCAGCCGCCTCGATTCAGTCATTATCACCTTGAATGGAACGTTCGTATTTTATCCGAATAATTTCAATGAGCAGGTAGGTACTCTATCTCAAGTTGTTCCTCTGCAATCCACCAACACCCTGGATGTAGAGCTTCGGGGCGCCCCGGGAGATTTTCTAAGTTTGGGGATAAGCGGTTATGATCACACTCCCCCTCATGTCACGATCACCAATCCTTCGAATGGCGCCACCTTCCGGGCAGGTTCCATTTCTGTGAGCGGCATCGTGGACGACCCTTCTGCCTCGGTGACGGTGGAGGGGATTTCCGTTCCCGTTGCTTCTGATGGCTCCTTTACCCTTGATGGGGTGGTCCTGCAGGAGGGGGAGAACAGGATTGAGGTTATCGCAGCCGATGCCTGCGGCAATATGGGGGAAGACCAAATCGTGGTTTATCTTCAGCCCGTTCCTCAAGGCCCATCGCTTGAGATTTGTGCCCAACCCATAATGCCGACGATTGCGATAACAGCAGCCCCGGGGGGCGGGGAGGATTGTTCTCATCTTTATTATATGAGGAGTTATCGGGGGACGATTAGCGGAACCACCGATGAGACTGCGGTCTCGCTTACCTTGAACGGTGTTCTTCTTCCAGATGGTGTGCCGGTAATTGATGAGGGGGACATCTATTATGGGTTGCGCGAGGGGAATTTTATTTGGGTTCGGGTGAATATTCCGCCCATAGACGGCACCTATTCCTATACCGCGGTCGCCACCAATGCCGAAGGGGGCCGGACCGAGTCTATAGTATATTTTGTCTATGATACGGTCCCGCCGGTCGTCACCATTACGTCTCCCCTTGACGGATGGGTAACAAGCAATGGGATCATTACCGTTACAGGAACGATCGACGATCCGCAGGCCACGATTCGATTGGGATGGGATGATCCTCCGCTCACCGTGACCGACGGAACGTTTACGGCCCAGGCCAGCCTCAGGGAGGGGCTGAATTACATATATTTTACCGCAATCGACCTTGCCAAAAACTATGCCGAAGCAGGGTTAAGGGTTACCCTTGACACCACCCCGCCGGAGATAGCCCTTCCCGGCCTAACCGAAGGGATGGCGGGGAATAGCTCTACTCTAAATGTAGCCGGCATAATTACCGACGAGACCATCGAAACGGTGACCGTGACGATAAATGGCGGTTCTCCCCAGGTCCTATCCCTTACGGACCTGAGTTTTAGTGGGGCCTTGACCCTGATTCCGGGACTCAATACCCTGGTCTTCACGGCCACAGACAGGGCCGGAAACACGAGCAGTGTGACCAGAACATTCTTGGTTGATCTGGATCCTCCCGTCGTCGCCATCACCTCTCCCGTATCGGGCGCTCATGTTTCCGGCACGATTTCGGTCGCGGTTGCGGCTACGGATGCGGTCTCAGGGATTGCCGGGGTGACGCTCTTCGTCGATGGGCAATCTGCGGGTTCCCTGAGTCAACCGCCTTTTAACTTTTCGGTGGATACCTTGAATCTCGCCAATGGTTCCCACACGATCACAGTAAGGGCAATAGACAATGCCGGGAATCAAGGAGAGGCGAGTATCACCGTATTGGTTTCTGCCCTTGCCATAGAGATAATTTCTCCCTTAAATGGAGCTACGGTTAACCAGTCGAAAGTTCTTGTTCATGGCAAAATTTATAATCAGACAGGAGAGGTCGGGGTAGTTATCAATGGTGTTCTTGCGGAGGTGCAAGGGAATGACTTTGCGGCAATTGTGCCTTTGCAAACAGGTCAGAACATCTTGACTGCCGTAGCAACCGTGGTTAATGAATCTCAGGTTCAGACCTCGGCTACTATCAATACAGACACGCAGCAAGAAATGATAAGGCTTATGGTTTATCCGACCAGTGGAATCCTCAAACCGCCGGCAAATACTTTGGACGTCGCCTTTGAAGCAGAGGTGTATCTGCCGAATCCGGTATTAAGCTATTCCTGGGATTTTAATGGAGATGGGACGGCGGAGATCACGGGAGCAGATTCAAAGTTCACAGCCCAGTACCAAGGACCAGGGCTCTATTTTCCAAGGATTACCGTTACCGATACTCAAGGAAATATTTACACCGAGACCGCGATTATCAATGTTTTCTCTTTAGAAGAATTGGATGCTCTTTTAAGATCCAAGTGGGAAGGGGTAAAGGGAAAACTCCTCAGTGCTGACATTGAAGGGGCGTTGGCCTTTTTCGATGAATCTGCAAAACCTGCCTACCGCGAACTATTCAATACTCTCTCTTCACTCCTGCCGATCATTGTCCAAGAGATGTCGGATATCCAACTGAATGAGTATGCATCAAATGCAGTGATATATGATATCCGGACAATCAGAGACGGCATAGAGTACTCTTTCCATCTTCTTTTCACGCAAGATAGTGGTGGCATATGGAGGATAAGTTCATTTTAGGAGGGCATAATGATTGGAATAAGCAAGCCTGTTTTATCAATATTTCTAATCTTTGCATGGGTAGTTGTGATAACACCTAATGCTCTATCAAAGGACGTGACTTATCGGGGGAAGGTGATTGATGCGGATACCAAGGAACCCATAGAGGGAGCGGCTGTTGTAGTTTACTGGGATAAGGCTTGGCAGACGATTTCAGGAGAAAGCACAGAGCTTAAAGAAGTAAAAGAGATCTTAACGGATAAGAACGGAGAGTGGTCAATTGTTGGGCCTAAAGGCAAGGAGAATGACCCGCATCCTTACCTGTCTTTTTTCCTCCTTCTCTCTTATACAAGGGAACCTAGGTTTATCATTTTTAAACCTGGGTATTGTTCCTGGCCCGGTGGATTCTCTATTGCCGCATGTAGAGAGAAAATAAAACCAGGCGGGACAGGGGAGATTATGGAGGGAAA
The DNA here is from genome assembly GCA_029857975.1 of Deltaproteobacteria bacterium. Next base: position 4,564 of record JAOUFX010000300.1, read on the forward strand.
AACAATTGAGCTGTCTAAACTGACAACCAGAGAGGATAGGTTAAGGGCCATGAAACCAGGGCTTGTGATTGGAGAAGGAGCCTTGGAAAAGCAAAGAGAATTCATCAGACTGTTAAACGAAGAGCGTAGAAATCTTAGATTACCAGAATATAAATATTAAGGAGTAGGGAAAATGGGAAAGAAAAAATTATTTATAATTCTTTCAATCATCTCCATATTGGTCGGGTGGATATCCCAAGGCCTGACTTTAGAAAAATCGACCCATGAGGCCATCAACCAAGATATTGCGCAGCGCGCAATAGACGAATTTTCCTTAAATAACACGCTAATGAATAATCTCGGATTCAAAGGTGGGGTAGAAGAGCTTTTGTCCGGATATTCTGAAAAAGCTAAAAAGGAAATGCAACAAGAGGTTTGGCGGTGGCTTGGAGAAGGCGGCGTGAATGAAGATGTGCCGGATGGCCTTCTGCGCATGGTTGTTAATCAAGGGCGTTCCAACAATCATTTTCATAACCCGCTGAGGGCAAATTGGGACATGAGCGGGTTG
>JAOUFX010000301.1 GCA_029857975.1 Deltaproteobacteria bacterium
TTATGAATATTTAACCAGGACCACGAGATATGGAAATATTACTTTATGGTGAAGAGGGCCTTCACAAAGTGACCCTTCTCCGAGCACACCGGTTCCTTTCCCTCTGTATTCCTGATCTTTACGCCTGAATGTAAGCGTCCCAGGGATAGTCGGGGTCACGATAACGGTGAGCGTCGTTCATGGGAGTTGAGAGAAATGATCCATGACGTATCCGGCAGGCGGAGCGTGGGCTTGTGGGGCGAATGCTGCAAGTCGCCCAGCCGATCATCCCGAGGCAGTTTGCACAGGCCAGCATTTGGTCGGCTTGGATTTTTTCCTCCCACGTGTATCCCCCAGATTTTCGAGTGAGAGTATCCGCTGGTAACATCAAACGAGACAACCTGGACAACAAGCCCCGGTTGTCTCGTTTATAAGCCTAACAACTTAACGGGTCATCAGGCTGGGATTGTTTTGGTCTTGGTTTCCGCGCCACCTGCTTTGATGGCGACCTTCACAGCATCTTCCATCGGATCTTTGAAGGGCACCTCGATTCGGAGCAGGCCGTTCTCGTAGGTTGCTTCGGCTTTGTCCGGTTTCACCGGCCAACCTAAAGCCAGTGCTGAAACATACTCGACGTCCCTTGCTGGCGCTGTCAGGTGGACGCTGTCTTCTAGGATCTTCACATCGATAGTATCCGTTGGCGCTCCTGGGATGGCGAATTCCACGACTAGCTTAAGGTTCTCCGCGTCAGCATACGCTACTGTACTGGGCGCAACCCTAATTCGAGATTCCAGCATCTTGGCACCCTCCTTTTAGAACATATTTTTTGATAGGAACTCGCTTTTTGGTAATGTGAGTATACTGAGAAGGCGATTGTGTGTCAAGGGAGAATGAGCAGCAGATATTTGAACCTATCCCCGTGTCAAATTTTAAATATAGGCCAAAGAGAAGCATATATATCTTGGGGGTAGTACTGATCTCCCAAAACTGAAGCTATCGTTCCCTTCTCCGCACCTGGCCAAAAATTAAGAAATAAAAAGTATATCCGAACCTCGATTGCCGATTGAAATCTACAACTTCTGTCAAAATATGTCACTCGAAAATTACAGGAAGGAACCTTCTGGAAGATTATGCAGGAAGCGCAGATATCAAAGAGATTTCCAAAAAACGGGGCTTCATTACGCCGATCTCTATTCCGGACGGGGTATAGGGACTTGGGATGAACAATTAGGACTTGCCCATTTTTAGCAGCTCTTCTTCGATCACCCCCCGGAAGAGCGGGATCTTATAGCCGTTACCCTTCAGCGGCTGGGCCTCTTTAACCGCCGCCTCCGCCGCCCGCCTCGCGGTTTCCTCATCGAGGCGCTTGCCGGTAATGATCTGTTCCACGTCTCGGGAGCGCCAGGGGACGGGCGCAGCACCGCTGAGCACAACTCTGGCCTGTTCTACGACGTTGCCCTCAAACTTCAAAGCCAGGGCCACGCCGGCCAAGGCGAAATCCCAGGAGCGGCGGGCCCGGACCTTCCGGTAAGAGCCGAGCCATCCCTGGTGAGGGGCCGGTAAGATGACCTCCGTGACGATTTCGTCAGGGGCAAGGATGGTTTCTTTTTCTACATTCTCGCCTGGAAGGATAAAGAATTTTCCCACCGGGACCTCCCTGAGACCCTGCGGCCCGGCAACCCGGATGACCGCCTCGTAAGCCACCAGGGCAGGGGCTGTATCGGAGGGATGGGTGATGAAGCAAACGGACCCACCAAGAATGCAGTGGTACTGGTTCTCTCCGTCGTAGGCGTAGCACTTATCGCCGCCCTTGCGCAGGCAGAAAAAATCGCCCCGGTAATACCAACACCGCGGCTTCTGGCATAAATTCCCGCCCAGGGTCCCCTGGTTGCGGATTTGAGGGCTAGCTACTTCCGCGGAGCCCCGGGACAGCGCCGGATAGCTCTGCCGGATCAGGCTGCTTGCGGCCAATTCAGCGATGGTCGTCAACGCCCCGATCCGCACCCTTCCATCCGGGGTTCGGTTGATTCCTTTCAGCTTATCCAAGTGACCGATGCTCACCAGCTTCTCCGCCCCAAGGACTTCATCCCGCAAACAACCCAGCAGGTCTGTTCCACCGGCATGGATTTTGGCCTTCGGAGACCGGAGATGTCCGATCGCATCCGAGAGCGACTTCGCCCGGACATAATTGAAATTGGGCAGGTTCACGGCTCATCCCTCCTTTCTCGAGGCCAGCGCCTGGCAGAGTTGCAACGGGTCCATCGGCGAGGAGGTCATGCGCACCCCCGTGGCGTTGTAGACGGCATTGGCCAGGGCCGCTGCCGTTGGAATCGTGGCCGGCTCCCCCAGCCCCTTGGCCCCGGCCGAGTTGCACGCGGGGTCATCCAATTCGATGGGGAGCGAAACCATATCGGCCGGTACATCCAGGCAGGTGGGCAGCTTGTAATCATGCCAGTTCCGGTTCACCATCTTGCCGGTCTGGTTTCCATCCAAGACCCGGGACTCGGTCAAAGCGAGGCCAATCCCCATGGTGATCCCGCCGAAGACCTGGCATTCAAAGGTCATCCGGTTCATCACCCTTCCGCTGTCATTCGTCCCGAGGAAGCGCAACACCTTTACCTCTCCCGTCTTCATGTTTACCTCCACCTCGCAGAACTGAGCGGAGAAGGGGGTCACCCACTGGTTCTCCGGGTTCGGGCCGCGGCTGCCTACCCCCAGAACAACCCCCCGCCCCTTGAGCTCGGAGATGTCGGCGATTTTCATTTTCTTCCTGGGGTCATCCTTCACCCCCACCGATCCGCCTTTAAGCTCCAGCTCCGACGGGCTTACCTTGAGGTCTTTCCCGGCCATGGCCAGCAACTGCTGCTTAACGCTGAACGCGGCGGCCCGGACGGCCGGCGATTCGCTGGGCACCGTTTTGCTCCCGCCGCTGGGAGTTGTAAACTGGGTTGTTCCGGTGTCAGCATTTTCGATTTGGATCTTCTCCAGGGGCACGCCCAGCTCCTCGGCGACCACCATGGCCATGACGGTTTTGGTGCCGGTGCCGATATCGCTTGCGCCCATATTCAGATTGGCACTGCCGTCGGCAAATAATTTGACCACCACGGTTGCTGGCGGCCGCCCGCCTCCGACCACCCAGAGGCCCGCGGCCATTCCCACTCCCCGCCGGATATGGCTGCTCCCCCTGGACTCGGCCGCCTTCTGGCGCGCCTCTTTCCAGCCGAAGGCGCGCGCCCCCTCTTCCAGACACTGCCTGAGGCCGGTCGAGGTATAGGGAATATTTCCCCTCGCCTGGCTGTAAGGAGGGATATTCTTCAAGCGAAACTCGACAGGGTCCATCCCGATGGTCTCGGCCAAGGCGTCCATCATCTGTTCCAGCGCCCAGGCGCACTGGGGGTGGCCGGGAGCCCGGAAAGGTCTCGCCGGGCCGGCGTTAATGTATAAGTCCGTCGTCTCGGTGCGCACATTCGGGCAGGCGTAGAGATCCCGGACCAGCCAGTCCAAGCCGCCCGTTCCTCCGGCCGGGTAGGCGCCGCTCGCGCCCAGGGCGCTGTATTCAAGAGCAGTGAGGATCCCGTCTTTCCTCACGCCCGCTTTGAGTTTCATCTGGCAGGGGGGACGGTTGCCGACGCAGAGGTAGGTCTCCTCCCGGGTCAGGAAGAGCTTGACCGGCCGGCCGGTCTTCTTGGCCAGCAGAGCCGCGATGATATTGTACTTGCCGGCCCTGAGCCGGCTGCCGAAGGCGCCGCCCACATAGTGGCCGATGACCCGCACATTGGCCAGGGGAAGCCCCAATACCTCGGCAATTCCTGACTGTACGGCGAAGACCCCTTGAGTCGGCTCCCAAAGGGTTAAACGCGGTCCATCCCACTTGGCCACACAGCCGTGGAGCTCCATGGGGGTATGCAGCTCGCATGCCGTGCTGTAAGTTTCTTCGAGCACCACATCGGCCCCGGCAAAACCTTTGGCTACGTCCCCGCGTGCATAGGTCTGGGCTTTGCCGACCCGGTTGCCTCCCTGGTGGATAGCGGGGGCCTGCGGCTCCACAGCCTTCTTGTGATCTGCCACGAAGGGGAGAACCTCGTATTCCACTTTGATGGCCTTGACGGCATCCCATGCCTGGTAGGGTGTTTCGGCGGCTACGGCCGCCACCTCCTCCCCTTCATGGCGGCAATGGGGCTCGAAAAGCTTGGTCTTGACTGTCTTTGCCGGCGTGGCGTAAGGCCAGTCAACTCCAGCCCCGGCCGTCTTCCCGGTGATTACGGCTCGGACGCCAGGCATCTTCTCCGCCTCGCGGGTATCGATCCGCTTGACCAAGGCGTGGGCATGGGGGCAGCGAAGAACGGCCCCGTAGATCATGTCCGGAAGTACGTTATCTGACGGGTAGACCGCCGCGCCACTCACCCGCTCATAGCCGTCGACCCGGGGCAGGGGTTTTCCGACGACCGACGTCTCCTTCCACGGCTTAAGGGACTTGCTCGGCTCCTCTCGGTATTCTGCGGCACTCATCGCCCACCTCCCGCATTTCTTTTGAGCTCAGCGGCCCGCCGGACCGCCCGGAAGATGTTCGGGTAAACCCCGCAGCGGCAAAGGTTGCCGCTCATGGCGAGGCGGATCTCTTCCAGCGACGGGTTGGGATTGGATCGGAGAAGTCCCTCCGCGGCCATGATCTGTCCGGGGGTGCAGTACCCGCACTGAAAAGCATCCTTCTCAACGAAGGCGCTTTGTACCGGCCCCAGTTCCTCTCCGTCCATCAGACCTTCCAGCGTGGTGATCTCTCTGCCCTCCGCTTCCACCGCAAGGGTGAGGCAAGCATAGCGCGGCTGGCCGTCGATGAGCACCGTGCAGGCCCCGCACTCCCCGCGTTCGCACCCAACCTTCGTCCCAGTAAGGCCAAACTTCTCGCGAAGAACGAAGAGCAGGGACCAGCGGGGTTCAACCAGCACGCGCCGACGGCGTCCATTCACGAGCAGGGTCACTCGGGTCTTTTCGCCGGGGTCCGCAGTTTCCGGCGGGGACTCAGCGCTTAGATTTCCCGCTGCAGCCGAGGCCATGGCTCCTGCCCCGACTAACTGCAGAAATCCCCGCCGGGTAAGTTTGCCCCGACATTGACAATCTTTTTCGTCCTT
>JAOUFX010000302.1 GCA_029857975.1 Deltaproteobacteria bacterium
CAAAACTGGGGTGGGCAAAATTGCGAAATCGATTGACAGAAGAAGGCCCACTCCGTTATTTTGGTTTTAGTCAATTTTTCACCATCGCCTGTTTCCTGGATTACGGGAAATCGGAAAATAAAAGATATTAAGGAAAAAATAATTTGCCGAACCAAGTTAACAAACGTTGGGAAGTCAGTCCTTTTAATGGCTTCGATAATTCATCCTTGAAAGAGTTAGGCATTTCTTCTCTCACGGCTCAGGTTCTTTATAATCGAGGAATTGTCAATGCCGAACAGGCAAGGCGCTTTATCTCTCCTGCCCTTTCAGATCTCCCGGATCCCTTCCTCATGAAGGATATGGATAAAGCCGTCTGGCGTATTGCCAAGGCTATCCTGCAAAAAGAAAAAATCACACTTTTCGGGGATTACGATGTAGATGGCACAACGGCGACTTCCCTCTTGTTCCTTTTCTTGGAAAAAGCCGGGAGCATGGTGGATTTTTACCTGCCCCACCGCCTGAAGGAAGGTTACGGGTTAAACCCGGAGGCTGTAAAAAAGATCCATGCCCGCGGCACCAAGTTGATGATTACCGCAGATTGCGGGATCAGCAACGCCGATGAAATCCGCTGGGCAATGGCCAATGGGCTGGAGGTTATCGTAACCGACCACCATGAGGTTCCGGACAACCTTCCTCCGGCTTTGGCCATTTTAAATCCGAAGCAAAAAAATTGTCCCTATCCCTTTAAAGAGCTTGCCGGAGTGGGCGTAGCTTTCAACCTGGTAATCGGCTTACGCAGCAACCTGAGGGAGAAAGGTTTTTGGAACGACACTGGCGTTCCCAATCTAAAGGAATATCTGGATTTGGTCGCCCTGGGAACGGTTGCCGATGCGGTTCCCCTCTTGGAGGTCAATCGCCTCCTGGTTAAACATGGCTTGGGACAACTCACCCATTCCACTCGCCCCGGTATCTTGGCTTTAAAAGAAGTATCCGGGATGGGCGGAACGCCAGTGGATACCACCGGAATCAATTTTCGTTTTGCCCCGCGGATCAACGCTGCTGGGCGCATGGAAGAGGCTGGCGAAGCCCTCCGCCTTCTCTTATCGGAGAATGAGGAGGAAGCTCGAAAGATTGTTGCCCATTTGGATCAGCTAAATTCTCACCGCCAGAGAATCGAAGAAAAGATTCTCGCCGAAGCCAAAAAGATGATTGGCTCCCCTGCCATGGCTCGAGGGAAAAAATCTTTCGTCTTGGCATCTGCGGACTGGCATCCCGGCGTTATTGGCATCGTAGCTTCACGTCTCACCGCGGAATACTATCGCCCCACCATTCTCATCGCCTTAAAGGAAAATATAGGAAAAGGATCCGGTCGCTCTATTGATCCCTTTTCCCTCTATGAGGGGCTGAAAGCTTGCCGGGCTTCGATGGAAACTTTTGGCGGCCACGAACAGGCTGCTGGTCTGGTCATTCGCGCCGAGTGCATTCCCAATTTTATCCAGGCCTTCGAAGAAGTCGTAAGCGCCAGTCTCCAGGAAGAGGACTTCATTCCACGTCTGGCCATTGATGCGATCGCTCGACTCGATCAGATGAATGAATCTTTCCTTTCCGAGCTCGAATCCCTTTCTCCTTTTGGGACGGGGAACCCGGAGCCAGTTTTGGCGCTGGAAAATCTAAATGTGCTGGACTCCAGGTTGGTCGGAAAAAGCCATTTACGCCTGCGCATCAAGGAAGGTAGAGTAACCCGGAAGGCGATCGGTTTCAATATGGCCTCGTGGCATCCTTTATCCGGCGAACACATGAAAATGGCTTTTACCCCCTCAATCGGTTTTTTTCAGGGGAAGCGCACCTTGGAATTGAAAATTGTCGATCTCCAGCCTATTGATTAGAACTTTGGATTTTTTCAACGAGAGTTCACAGCGCGGCATAGCCACAACCAAGAATTTATTGGACGCAGATGAACGCAGATTAACACAGATAAAATTAAAATATGTTTAATAAAATTTTCAGAAATTGAACGTTTGTAGTACAGAAAGTCGCTTAGCGCTATGCGCAGGGCGTCTTTTTGTTTCTGCGGTTATCGGCGTGGATCTGCGTCCTATTTAATTATGAAACTGGATTGAGGAAAAAATGAGTAAAAGAAAGAAGGCAGCCGAGAAGAAAGTTTTTTCTATTTCTCCACAAGTTGAGAACCTCCTGAAAGAAACAAAAGACCATATGGAGTTTTGGGCGAAGGATAGAGAATTATTATTATCAAGGCTTCAGCTTCTGTCTGTTGAGCAGCAACAAGCTTTTTTCCTCAACCTTTATAAGCAGGAGAATGATAATTTATTGCCTCTGCTGGAGGCACTATGCGGTAAAGAAGAGACGGTGGATCTGGTTCTGGCCTCTACCCTTGGTCATTGGGTTTCCCCCCAAGCAGCCGCCCTCCTCCATCGTATGGCTGCCGCCACTCCATCCAAAACCGTCGCCAAGTCCATCCGCAAATCGATCTTTCGGCTCAAAAGTATAGGTTTAGCTGTAGAAGAGGTTGGTGGTACGTCTCCAGCGGTCTTTCAACCCCCACGACTTGGCCCTGCGGAGGGTTTTCTGAGCCCGATCGACCCTTCCGGAAATCGGTTCGTCCTGCTGTTTCAGCCGCAAATTCCGCAGGGGCTGGCTGTTATGAACACCCTGATCAGTGACTCGGAAGGGATCGTTAATTTTAACGCCTTTGAGACATCACGCAAAAATTCCCACGAATACCTGACGGCGTTTCAAATGGAATACCCCTTTAAACTCGTGGAGGCAGATCCAGCATACTGCCTCGGTTTGATAATGGAATCCTATGAAATCGGCCAGAGAAAAGGCAAGCCGCCCTCAGCCGATTTTTTAAAATGGCGCCCTTTGATGGGCACCCCTGCACCCCTGCCGCTTAAACCATTAATCTATCAATATATCAAAGAAGAAGAAGTAAAATCGCGAATCGACCTTCTGGACCGTTCAGGCTCCCTTTTCCAGATTGCTTCTTTCCAAAACTGGACCCTCAGTGAGGAGGAAGCGCAAAAATATTTGATTCTGGTTAAAGAAGCTTCTGCTTCCAGATTGATCCTCAGTCCCTACCAGAAAGAAAGTCGGGTTGAAGATATCTACCGCCAGGCCGTTCAGGAGGTTTTTGATGAATCGAGACGCCTTCTTTACCGGCGCCGGCTGGAAGAAATGGCTTATTGCCTTTTACAGGAAGAGAAAGAGCCTGAAGCCCAAATAAGTCTGGCGGCTGCTGTAGGCTTGGAAAAAGAAAGCGGACTTCTTACTCCTCACCCCTTTCTTCTCGAACTCGTAAAAAGGAGTCTGGGATTTCTAATCGAGAAGGAGGAAGAGGAGAGAAAAAGGCAAGAATCGAGTTTGATCGTCAAGCCGTAACCCCAAAAATTATTGGACGCAGATTAACGCAGATAAACACAGATAAAATTAAAATATGCTTAACAAAATTTCAAGAATTTGAACGTTAGTAGTACAGTGAATGATTTTTTTGCTGGACAGGAAAATGGAGGAGTGATTTAGCGGCGCCGGAGTCCGGCGTGATAGCAGCAGGTGGCGTTTTTGAAATTATTGTCAAAGATGCGCGTCTGGCCGTCGCGAAACATAATCTTTACGTAAGAAGACCCCCCTTGAACAACGGAGTTCTTTTCCTCAAGCACGATACCCGAACCCCATTCGGGATAGCGATGGTGCACGACCCAATCACCAACCTTTAAATACAGAAACCTCGTTTCCTCCATATTTTTCTTATACCAAACTACTTCCGGAAAGGCAATCTGAAAAACCCCGGGTTATTGCAGGACCCATCCGTAATTGTAACCTCCATTACGGAACTAACGGAGCTACTTCCCGCGGCACATGCCCCTGCCTTAAAGCTTTTTTCCCATCGTCTCCGGGAATAGCCGGATAAGCATCGAGGCGATCAGGAAAATGATCGAAACGATCATAAAGGCTGTTCCGGTGCCAAATAGGGATGATAGATATCCCGTGGCGGCGGGTCCCAGGGCGGTGCCAATTCCGCCCACGGAGTAACAAAAACCGATCCCTCGGCTTCTCACGCGGGTGGGAAAAAGCTCTGCCAGGAGTGTTCCATACCCGGAGAAGTAGCCGAGGAAAAAGGCTACGGCTCCGCCCATGAGGACAATTGGAATCAAGGAATCTGCTCCTTTGACAAACCAGCTCTGGGAGGGAATGAAACCAAAGGACGCCAGGGCCCCGGCCATTCCCAGGAAAAATAATTGGAAGGTGATTTTACGCCCCAGCCGATCGCTGATGAAGCCATATACTGTGTAACCGATGAAAGCTCCTACCATAATAATCAATGTCAGCATGGGAACCTTTTCAGTCGGAATGCCCAGGTTGAGTAGGTACGTTGGAATCCAGGGATTTACGGCCCAGGCCCCAAAAGCGCCTATAAACATAACCAAAGTGCCCAGAACTGTGTAGCGAAGGAGTCCTCCACTTAAAATCTCCCGATAAGGAACCCGTCGAGCTGCTGACTTGTAAACATCTTTCAGCCAAAGGGTGGATTCCTGTATGCAGAAGTATGCAAGAGGTGCGGCGAAGGCTGCCGGCAGAGCTCCCAACATGAGAAGCCCCCGCCAGCTAAGCCCCTCCCCCAGTCCTAAGGCTATGAGGGAGGCGTAGACAAATCCCGCTGGGAAGCTTGTTTGAACGGTTGCCACCGCCCTGCCTCGCTCATCGGGGGACCAGACTTCGCCTACCAGGGTCATGCTCACCGACCACTGGCCGCGTATGCCGATCCCCAGGAGCAACCTATAAAGTCCAAAGTCATAGGGCCCGACAGAAAATCCGGAAAGTAATGCTGAAGAGGCTGAAAGCAAGATACTTGAGAAAAGAGCGCTCCTCCTACCATAACGATCCGAAAGAATACCGAAGGCGATTCCCCCCAGAGGGCTCAAGGCCATGGGAGTGAAACCCGCAACCGCGGCCCAAAAAGGCGTGAGTTGCCAATCTTTGGCTGTAGAGAGTATAACAAAAGAATACAAGAACAAGCTGGCCGTGGCCGGAATGAAGGCAATGAACAGGATAAAAAGGATTAACCACGGCCTCCCTTCAGCATTGCTCATCTATCCC
>JAOUFX010000303.1 GCA_029857975.1 Deltaproteobacteria bacterium
GGCCCGGGGTACTGAATCGGCTGAAGATCGATTATGAAACCTTGAAAGATATCAACCCTCGCATCATATCGTGTTCCTGCAGCGGGTTTGGTCTGACTGGACCGGGGCGTGACCGTCCGGCCTTCGATCTCGTTGTCCAAGCTATGGGAGGCGGCGTGAGCATAACTGGAGAGCGTGGCCGCCCTCCGGTGCGCAGCGGAATTCCCATTGGTGACATGGGCGGAGGTATTTTCTCGGCTTTCGGGATTTTAACCGCTCTGATCAGCCGGGCGCGCACAGGAAAAGGGCAGAAAATCGATGTCTCGATGCTGGATGTGCAGATATCCCTGCTGAATTACATGGCCACGATGTATTTTCTTTCTGGAGAAGTGCCGGGGCCCATCGGCAATGAGCACTTTGTCCATGTCCCCTATGGATCTTTTAAAACCAAGGACATTTACATTATTCTGGCCCTGGTAGGGGATAACTTTTGGAAACCTTTCGTGGAAATCCTGGGGGTCGAGGAATTGAAAGACCCCAAGTATGACAGGCGAGATGGACGCTGGCAAGAGAAGGAGAAAATAGACGCCATCGTCTCACGGGTCCTGGCGACCAGGCCCGGGGATGAATGGTTGAAGCTCTTTGCTGAAAAGGGGATCCCTTCTGGGCCTATCAATACATTCGACCGGGCCCTTTCCGACCCCCAGGTGCTTCATCGAAATATGGTAGTCGAAGTAGAACACCCCCTTGGCGGAAGGGTAAAACAGCCGGGCAACCCCATCAAAATGTCGGGCACGCCCGGGGAAACTTTTTCTCCCCCGCCGCTTCTTGGTCAGCACACCCGCCAGGTCCTGGAGGAGTTTCTATGTTACCCTAAGGAAAAGATAGAAGAATTGGAAAGGGAAAGGATTATCTAAATTATCTAATTGTTTAGCAAAATTTAGGGCTGTCATGTCTCGAAACCTCTTTACGTTCCCATCGGCACCTTTAGATAAAAGAAATTTTACCGGCTCAACATCGCCTGTTTCTGGTGCGCCCATTAAAAGAGCTTTATTGTCTTGGTCCTTTGCGTTAATGTGTTGGCACCCGCTCCTGGTACAAACCAAAGGCCCGGTTGACATAATTATCGGTTTTGCTACTATTCGAAATGCAGACTATCCCTCGTTTACAAAAACCTCGCCATCTAACTGCTAACGTTCGGAGGACATTATGAGAGGGTGGGATTACCAAAAAATGCTCCGGTGAAGCCTCCGATGGGGTTCTAATCGCTTGTGGAGGAGTTTACATTTTAAAACGAAGTCTTACAATGAAAGGAGGAGAGTATCATGAAAAAAGTTTTGCTAGTAGCTTTTTGTTTGGTATTTGCGCTGTGCCTCGCCACGACAGTGCATGCTCAGAAGGTCAAGCTTGTTTTTTCCACTATGTTCCCAAAATCATACACATATGTCCTCAACCCGAGCCTTGACTTCTGCAAAAAGGTAGAGGAGCGAAGTGGTGGAAGAGTCAAATTCGATATATACCATTCCGCGCAGCTTTTCGGCGGCAAGGAGGAATTTGCGGCTGTGGGTAGAGGCGATATCGACGTTGGTATTCCCCATGATATCTACCATACTGGCGAGATTCCCGAGCTCGGCATCACCAGCTTGCCCTTCTTGTATGAGGATGTGGACCAGGCCATGCGTATGCTCCGGGCTGGCCTCAAGGATATGGTCCGACCCAAGCTGGAGAAGGTGAACAATTGCGTTTTATTGGGCTGGTGTGTTTTTGATCCCTATCAGTTCTATAGTAAGAAGCCTATCTCAGCCATTGAAGATGTAAAGGGCAAGGTGTGGGCCGTCTCTGGAACGACTCACACAATGGCCATAAAGTTAATAGGAGGGTCCCCCACGATGATGAGTTCCGGAGAGCTATACTTGGCTCTTCAGACGGGAACCATCGATGGCTGCACCCGCCCTCTACTTACCGGGGTGGGACGGAAGCTCCACGAGGTAAGTAAATACCTGACTCTTGCTAGCTTCTCACCATGGGGTGATCTCTTGATCGTCAACAAAGATAAGTGGAACAAGCTTCCCGCCGACATCCAGGAAATCATGCGCCAGGCAGGCCGCGAGTGGGAAGAACAAGAGTTCCGAATGGGGAAGGAATTCGAACAGACGGCTGTTAAGAAGCTTGGGGATGGCGGTATGATTGTTAGCAAATTGCCCCCGGCAGAATTGACGAAATTCAGAAAATCCATGGATCCGGTCTATAAGTGGTGGCTGGAAAAACAGGTACCAGATGGGCAAAAATACCTCGACTTCGTAGCAAAACATCGCTAATTTTCTGGGGGGGAGGCCCCTCTCCCCCCAGATTTCACAGGGCGTGAGACGGGGGACTGACAATGTGGATCGGAAGGTTAATGGGTTGCTTTCTACGAGGTATAAACAAGCTAAGCAGGTTTGGCGAGGTCCTGGCCGAGATAGGGACTTGTGTTTTGGCAGTTGTGGTAATTTGGGGTGTGGTGCTCACATACGTCTTTAAGGCCAGCGATACATTCTCCGTAGAAATGAGTGAATATCTCTTGGTGTTTATCTGCTTTGCCTCCATAGCGTATATTTTACGGGAAGGTCGACATGTGAGGGTGGAGGCATTTGTGGAGCTTCTATCTCCCAAGGCTCGATCGGGGGTGGAACTTGTTGCCTCCATCCTGGCACTTGGTTTCTGTGCCCTCGTGTTATGGAAAGCAGCGGGCGTCACGCTTCTGAACTATCAGAGAGGGTTCCGGTCGGCTTCTTTAGTCAGTTTACCGCTGTGGATTCCTTATTTAATTATTACCATTGGCTTCTTTATCCTGACATTGCAATATATCGTCCAAATTCGTGAACTCGCCGGCAGATTGAAGAGCTTGTTCAAATCCTTAGAGCGGGAGGAAGTAAAAAAAGGAGAGCTAATCAAAAATGATGGACCCTAATATTATCGCCGTCATTGTAATTGTAACGTTCATATTTCTTCTGGTCATCGGGACGCCGATTTTTGCCTCTTTGGGGCTGGCGGGGACATTAGGTATTCTTCTTTTAAGAGGGCCAGGTGGGCTGCAAGTTATTCCCACTGTCATGTACGATAAGTTGAGGAGTTTTATATTGGTTGCTGTCCCCCTGTTTATTCTGATGGGGCAAGTCATCTTTTATAGTGGGATGGGGGAGTACCTGTACACCCTTAGCCACCGCTGGCTGAACCGCCTTCCGGGTGGGTTGGCCATGGCCAGTGTTTCCGCCTGCACAGTCTTTGGTGCCATGTGCGGGGTGAGCATCGCCGGTGCAGCTACGATAGGCTCTTTTGCCATCCCCGAGATGCTACAAAGAGGATATGACAAGCGGCTGGCCGTAGGCTCTGTGGCTGCCGCTGGTGCTCTGGCTTTGCTTATTCCACCCAGCGTTGGCTTTATCATATATGGAGAGGTGGCCGATGAATCGGTGGGTATGCTGTTTATTGGGGGGATTGTGCCGGGGCTCGTATTGTCTTTGATGATGATGACTTATATCGGCATTCGAGCGTTGCTAAATCCTGAGATAGCTCCGGCGGCCAAAGAGATCGTTACCTGGAAATTAAGGCTGATTACCCTCAGCAAAATATGGCCCAGTTTACTGCTTATCTTCTCAGTCCTGGGGACGATCTACCTGGGAGTTGCCACTCCGACGCAGGCAGCGGCGGTAGGCTTCATTTGTAGCCTGGTACTTGCACGTTTTGTCTACAAGCGTTTGAACTGGCGTATTTTCCGGGACATTGCCCGAAGTACTATGCTTACCACGGGTATGATTCTGCTTATTTTCGTGTCTGCCATGTTCTTCGGCTATGTGTTAACTCTGCTCAAGCTCCCTCAATATATTATGCAATTTATCGCCGATTCTGGATGGCCTGCTTGGTTGTCCTTGGCGGCTATTATGGGGATGCTCATTTTGCTGGGATGTTTTGTAGATGCGGTGTCGGTCATTACCATCAGCACTCCTCTGTTGCTCCCTACCGTTACATTGCTGGGTTATAGCACCCTATGGTTTGGTATCGTTATGGGTATTACCCTCGAGATGGCGGTGATTACACCGCCTGTAGGGCTAAATCTGTATACCATCAAAGGAATTGCCCCTCCTGAGGTCACGTTGCCGGATATTGTCCGGGGAGTGCTACCTTTTGTCGCTCTCGAGCTGGTGTGTCTCGCGCTTTTCGTGGCCTTTCCGCCCCTCTGTTTATGGTTACCGGGAACCATGTTTAAATAATCGCTTTGGGAAATAGCGAGATCGAGGGTAACGCCTTGGCAAACAATGGAAGGCTATTGAGTCAGGATGAAAAGGTCGCCTTCCTGACGCACCCGATTCGTTTTGACCAGCCGGTCCAAATGTTTGATCATCATACCTTTTTCGGAAAGGGATAAATCCCAGGCGCCCAAAATGCCTGGGTGCTGGCCGTAGATGATTCCTGCTTCCACCACTTGAGTCAGAGTTTTCGGACCTCTTTGCAAAAGAGCGATCAGCTTTTCCTCGCGCGAAAAAATGATATTCAAATAGCGGTCTACATAGGCCGGGTTCCCGTCAAAGATTCCTTTTCCATGGGAGGTTAAATAGGTTTCCAGGGGGTAAGTTTTCAGCCGCTCCAGGGATTGAAGGGTTTCTTCAAGGCTCGAGGTGCGGTCGGCATAGTACGGTCCGATGCGGGTAAGATCCAGGTCGCCGGTAAAGAGAACTTTTTCCCGGGGGAAGTAAAAACAAAGGTGGCCACGGGTATGACCCGGCGTGTGCATGATCTCCATTTTGGTATCCCCCAGGTCCATCACCTGGCCATCCTCAAGGCAAAGATCAAGCCGGCGCGGCCGGTAGTGACATTCTTCTAAAAAAAATTTACGCCATTTTTCAATTTCCTCAGGGCTCATATCGCCGTAACAATCGATTAAGGAATCGAGGTTCTCGAAGTGGGGAGCATCGTGGGCATGAGCACAAAATGTGGATTGGGGAAAGAGATAATTGAATACCAGATGGTCTTCATGGGCATGGGAATTGATTAAAAAATCTACGGGTTTATTCCCCTGGAAAGAAAGTAACTTGTTTTGATCGCTCGACGCATCGATGATGGCCCGGATTTGATC
>JAOUFX010000304.1 GCA_029857975.1 Deltaproteobacteria bacterium
CCCCTGCCGGATTGGTCAAGGGGCCGAGGAGGTTGAAGACCGTGCGGATGCCGATTTCTTGGCGCGGGCCCAGGGCGTGCTTCATGGCCGGATGGAATGAAGGGGCATAAAGAAAAGCCACTTTTAGTTCCTGCAGGGATTGCTCCACTTTTTCCGGGGGCAGGGAAATGTTGACCCCTAAAGCTTCCAGGACATCAGCACTCCCGCTGCGGCTGGAGACAGACCGATTGCCGTGCTTGGCCACAGTTAACCCGCCGCCCGCGGCCACGAACGCCACAACCGTGGAAATATTGAAGGTCCCCTGGCCATCCCCTCCGGTACCACAGGTGTCCACAACGTCCTCCCCCTTTTGGGCCTGGATACGTACGGCCCTGGCTCGCATGGTCCGGGCCAAGCCGGCGATCTCCTGGTGGGTCTCCCCCTTCATGCGCAGGGCGGTTAAAAGGGCAGCGATTTGGGTGGGTAAGCCCTCTCCCTCCATAATGCGGGCCATAGCCTGGGAAGCTTCTTCTTCGCTCAGATCCTGGCCGGCGGCAACTTTAGCAATGAATCTTTTCAGCATGGTTGTTCTCCCTTATGGCTAAAAAATTTTTCAGGATGATTTTTCCTCCCTGGGTCATAATCGATTCCGGATGAAACTGAACGCCTTCCATCGGAAAAACTTTATGCCGAACGCCCATAATTTCCCCTTCCTTGGTCTCCGCTGAAATCTCCAGACACTCCGGCAGGCTTTCCCGCTCGATGAGAAGGGAATGGTACCGGATGGCCGGAAATGGGCTGGGGAGGCCTCGGTAAAGGGTCTTGCCGTCGTGATAGATTAGGGAACTCTTCCCGTGCATCAGTCTCTGGGCCCGGATGATTTTCCCTCCGAAAGCCGAGCCGATGCACTGGTGGCCCAGGCATACTCCCAGTACGGGAATTTGGCCGGCCATCTGTAAGATCGCCCTCTCGGAAATCCCGGCCTCCTGCGGCGTGCAGGGGCCGGGTGAAACAACCAGGTATTGGGGTTTTATTTTACAGAGGTTGGATAGGTCAATTTGATCGTTGCGGTAAACCAGGCACGTTGCTCCCAGTTCCCCTAAGTACTGCACTAAGTTGAAAGTAAAAGAATCGTAATTGTCGATTAAAAGAATCATGGCAACCCCTCCTCGGCTTGCCGGATGGCTTGAAAAATCGCCTGGGCTTTGTTCAAAGTCTCTTCGAACTCTTTCTCCGGCTGGGAATCAGCGACAATCCCAGCTCCCACCTGGATGTACGCTCTCCCTGCTTTTATGAGAATAGAGCGGATCGTAATGCAGGTATCCATATTCTTGGAAAAACTAAAATAGCCCACCGCACCCGCGTAAGGCCCCCGGCGGACGGGTTCTAATTCTTCGATGATTTCCATGGCCCGGATCTTCGGCGCGCCGGACACCGTTCCGGCCGGAAAAGCCGCCCGGAATACGTCGAAAGCCGTCTTTCCCGGAGCGAGGAGGCCCCGGACATTGGAGAAGATATGCATCACATGGGAATAGCGTTCCACCCCCATCAATTCCGTTACCTCGACTGACCCGATCTCGGCCACACGGCCCACGTCATTCCGCCCGAGGTCAACCAGCATGATGTGCTCGGCTCTTTCTTTTTCATCCGCCAGAAGATCCTGTTCCATCCTTTGGTCTTCCTCCCGGGTTTTTCCCCGCCGCCGGGTGCCGGCGAGCGGCCGGAGCTCGATCTGCTTCCCTTCTAAACGGACCATCACTTCCGGGGACGCTCCCAGTAAAACGGTATCCTCCATTTGCATATAAAAAAGGTAGGGCGACGGATTGATGGAACGCAGGGCGCGGTAAACATCGAAGGGCTCACATTGAAGTACGGTGGAAAATCGCTGCGAAAGCACGACCTGGATAACATCCCCGGCCCGAATATATTCCTTGGCCTTTTCCACCTTTTGCCTAAATTCTTCCGGACTCAGATTGGAAGACAGGGAAGATGGGGAAAAAGATGTCTTCGGAGGGGAAGGACCGGCGGGGGAATGCAGGCCAGCTTTGATCCTCTGGATTTTATCCTCCGCTTGCCGGTAAACATCCTGCAAAGGCTGGGATCCGTCCCAAGTCACGTTGGCAATCACTTTAATCTTTTGCCTCACGTTATCGAAAACCAGAAGGGTGTCCATGATCATGAAATAAGAGTCATAAAGATTCAGATCTTGGGCCAGAAGTTCCGGGATCCTTTCCCAAGATCTAACGGCATCGTAACTGGCATAACCGACCGCCCCTCCCAAAAAGCGCGGAAGGGAATCCTGGGGTACGGGCTGGTATTCTTCCAAGAAAGCCTGCAGCGCCCGGAGAGGGTCTTTCTCTCTTCCCCGGCGCAGGATATTCCCATTTTTAAGAATTTCAAATTCTTCCCCTTTGCTGCGGAACAGGTGCGAGGGTCCAGAACCCAGGAAACTGTAGCGTCCCCATTTTTCCCCGCCTTCAACGCTTTCGAAGAGAAAAGAGAACTTTCCGTCCTCAATCTTCCGAAAGGCCGAAATGGGGGTTTCCCAATCAAAGTGTATTTCTTCATACACCGCAATGAGGTTCCCTCGTGCGGCCAGGCTCTTGAATTCCCTCCAGGATGGAATTGCCATAAATGAAACCTCCTTAAAATATTTTTCACTACCGCAGTCGCAGAGAACGCCGATCTGTGCTCTCGGTGCCCTTGGTGGCGAAAAAAAACCGGGGAGTCATGAAAACTGCCCCGGCCGTTGTCTCCGATTGATTTCTTTAATCAGATGCTGCTCTCCGGCGATAGGCAGTCCCCCTCCTTATGGACGCTGCGCCACCACCAACCCCGGTCCTCCTTCTCCTTTCCCTGCCCTCCAATAGATGAAACGGGATGGGGAAAGGGGGCATGGTCGTTGATACGATTTTTTGGTTCGGCGCAATTCAATAATTCCATCGCAGCGCTCTCTGTATTACTAACGTTCAATTTCTGAAAATTTTATTAAACCTATTTTAATTTTATCTGTGTTTATCTGCGTCCAATAAATTTTTGGTTGCGGCTATGCCGCGCTGTGTTCCCCGCGGTGATCAGATCTTATTGACCTATGAACTCCGGGGATAGGAGCCCAGGAGTT
Organism: Deltaproteobacteria bacterium; assembly: GCA_029857975.1. Next base: position 3,101 of record JAOUFX010000304.1, read on the forward strand.
TTAAAAAAAGAACTTTCTTCTTCAGTTCCGATACCGCCTCATGAATGTGCGAGTCCGTAGTGTGGCCTTCGAAGTCCAGAAAAAAGACGTACTCCCAGGGTTTATCTTTAATAGGCCGGGATTCGATTTTGGTCAGGTTGATCGACTTCTCGGAAAAGGGTTTTAGAACTCCATAAAGAGATCCCGGCGAATCCGGGATGGAAAACAGGAGTGAGGTTTTATCCCTTCCTGTTCTTTCGCCGACCTGGAGCCCGAGAACCAAAAAACGCGTGTAATTGTTCAGGTAGTCTTCAATCCGCGATTCGATGATTTTCAGGCCGTAAAGTTCGGTAGCCAAGGAGCTGGCCACAGCTGCCGCTCCCGATTCCTGGGCGGCCATTTGGGCGGCTTTGGCCGTGCTTACGGTTTCAGCCATCTGGGCATTAGGAAAATTTTTCCTCAGCCATTGCCGGCACTGGGCCAGAGCTTGAGGGTGAGAATAAACCCTCTGCACATCTTCGGCTTTCCCGCTCATGGAAAGAAGATCGTGAGAGATCCGCATCAATACTTCCCCACAGATTTTCACTTCCGCATCGATGAACATATCCAGGGTTCGGTTCACCACTCCTTCCGTGGAATTTTCTATGGGGACCATCCCGAAGTTCGCTTTCCCCCTCTCCACCGCATCGAAAACTTCCTGGATACTCTCTTTGGAAACCGTTTGTACAGAGCTCCCGAATCGCTCAATGCAGGCCAAGTGGGTATAGGTGGCGGGCGGGCCGAGGTAAGCAATGGTGAGTTCCGTTTCCAAAGAACGGCAGGCCGCAATAATCTCGCGGAAAACCGGGGGGATGGCCCCTCGGGGGAAGGCACCGTGGTTCAACAATTCCAACCGGCGCATTATCTCTTCTTCCCGCTGGGGATTATAAGGGTCCATTCCGCACCCTGACTTTATTTTTCCCACTTCCAGGACGACCTCCGCTCGCTCGTTTAGAAATTGGAGGATTTGCCCGTCTATGGTATCTATTTTCTGTCGCAAAATTTCGATTTTGGCGTTGATTTCCATCGGCAACCTCTCTATATCGCTCTCTGCCTGAGCCAGTGATCAGCAAGGACGATGGCCACCATGGCTTCGCATACCGGATTGATCCTGGGGATGGCCGCAACATCATGCCGGCCCCGTACTTTTAGAGCTACAGGCCTCCGCAGAGAATCAATTGTTTTCTGCTCCAAAGAAATAGAAGGAATGGGTTTTACAGCTACCCGCAAAAGGATGTCCGCTCCGGTGGAAATGCCACCTAAAATCCCCCCGGCATCGTTTTTTTCAAATCCGCCGGGGATCAGGGGATCATTGGATTCCGAGCCGAGCATCTGGGCAACCCGAAAACCCGCCCCCACTTCCACTCCCCGGATTGCTCCAATGCTCATTAACCCTTTCGCCAGATCCGCTTCCAGTTTGTCGAAAACCGGTTCCCCCAATCCGGACGGGCATCCCCGGACAAGAATTTCCACGATGCCACCCAGAGTATCCCCCTGCAACCGGGTCTTTTCAATCTTCTCTGCCATTCTGCCTGCGGCGTCCCTGTCCGGGCAAAAAAGCCTATTGTTTTCGATCTCGGCGTAATCCACCTTCTCCACGCGGATTCCCCCCAGTTCTAGGGTATAAGCCAAAATATCCACCTTTTCTCTTCTCAGGATCTTCTTGGCCACCGCGCCGGCAGCCACTCTTCCCACCGTCTCCCTGGCTGAGGCCCTTCCCCCACCGCGATGATCACGGATTCCGTACTTGGTCTGATAAGTAAAATCAGCATGGCCAGGTCGGAAGACATCCTTCAATTCTTCGTAGGGTTCTGAATCCACGTCCTGATTCCAGATCAGCAGGGCAATGGGTGTTCCAGTCGTCTTGCCTTCATAGACGCCGGAAAGAATTTCCACCCGATCCTCCTCTTTTCTCGAGCTGGTTCCCTTTCCCTGGCCGGGCCTCCGCCGCTT
>JAOUFX010000305.1 GCA_029857975.1 Deltaproteobacteria bacterium
GAACCGTATTATACTGGGCTATAAATCTAAGAGGGGGGTGAAGCAATTGTTCGGATTGGGTACTCAAGAGCTGGTTATCATTCTGGCCATTGTTTTTCTGATTTTCGGGGCCAAACGTCTTCCTGAAATCGGATCAGGGCTGGGCAAGGCCATTAAAAATTTTAAGGGCGGCGTGAAATCCATCGAAGAAGGGACGGCGGAAAAACCCAAAGAAGAAACTAAGGATTCAGGAGGCCCGAAACCGACTTGATTCCTCCTGCAGAATGTCTTCCCATCGGAGCTTCCTTTCCATTCTTCCCATCCCTCCTTCCCTTCCAGCCATGCCCAGCACCTGATCTCTTTTCTCCCTTTCCGGGGCCTCCGCCCAAATGCCCAAAAAAGAAAAAAAGTTACCCCAACTTATAAGCATCTTGGCAAGAATACCTTTGATTACAGTAATCCTTTTTTAAAAACCTTTGAAAACAAGAAGAAATCGTCATGCCGGGCAAACGAAGCCCTGCACCGCATAGTGTACAGGGCGAAGTGCGACTCGGAATCCAGGATTTTCAAGAATTTCTTGATTCCGGCTTTCGCCGGAATGACGAAGCAAGTGACTTTTGCGGGAACCTCTGGTAATATGTTTTTCGATTTAAAGAACTTCTGGAAAGCGAGCATAAAATGGCGGAACTCAAGGAAGGGGATAGGGCCCAGGGGGTAAAATGGAACCTCTCCGACTTGTACAGCGGTCCAGAGGATCCATTGCTCGCCGAAGACCTGAAAATGTCCTGGCCTAAAGCGAAGGAGTTTCGGGAAATATACCGGGGGAGGGAAATCGACGCTCTGAAAGCTTCCGAGTTTTTTCAAGCCCTTCGGGATTATGAATCCATTCAAGAGGCAGGAGTCAAACCTTTCCTCTATACCAGCCTGTTATTCGCAGAGAATACCCAGAACAACCAATACCAAATCCTGATGCAACAGGCAAAGGAAAATTGGAATGAATTGGAAACCCAGCTTCTTTTTTTCCGCCTGGCCCTTATACGGCTTCCCGAAGAACGGTTACGTTCGTTCTTGGAGTATGAACCGTTTAAAACTTACGAACATGCCCTCCGTTTTTTACGTCTCTTCCGCGATTTCACCCGGTCGGAAAAAGAGGAAGAAATTATCAACCGGAAGAACCTGACCGGAAGATCAGCTTTTACCACCCTCTATGATGAATTCATAGGATCCTTTACTTTCTTCCTCCCCGTGGAAGAAACGGAAAAAGAATTCACAGGGAGTGAGATGCTGGCCATGCTTTATTCTCCCGACCGGGATCTCCGGGAAAAGGCATTGCAAACTTTTTTAAAGCACCACGAAAAAAATCACCTCGTTCTTACTTCCATTTTCAATGCTCTTATCCTGGACTCGCGGGTGGAAGACGAAATTCGCGGTTACCAGAACCCTATGCACCGCACCCACCTGGAAAATGAAATCCGCCCGCAAACCGTGGAATTGATGATGCAAGTGACTGAGGATCATTATTCTCTGGCCCGGGAATATTTCCGGGTTAAAGCATGTCTGCTTGGGCTCCCCAAGTTAAAAAACAGCGATCTATACGCCCCTCTCCCCGGAGGGAAAAAAAAATTAAGCTTCCCAGAGGCTCAATTCCTCCTGGTTGAGTCTTTCCGTCAATTTCACCCCCGGTTTGGGGAAATCGCCCAAGAATTTTTTGAGAAGCGCTGGATTGACGCGGAAGTTCGCCTGGGCAAATATGGGGGAGCTTTCTGTTCCGGCCTAACTCCCTCGCTACATCCTTATCTCCTCATCAATTATACCGGACATTTCAGGGATGCCCTCACCTTAGCCCACGAAATAGGGCATGCCATCCACTTCTATTTAGCCCGGAAGCAAACCCTGCTCAATTTCGACCCTCCCCTCCCCTTGGCTGAGACCGCTTCGGTTTTCGGAGAAATGATCATGATCCAAGCCCTCCTTCGAGAAGAGCGCGATATAGCGGCTCGCCAATCCTTTCTGGCCTCAGAAATCGAAGATATTATAGCCACGGTTTTTCGTCAGAACGTCTTAACGCGCTTCGAGCTGGAAGCCCATGAACGGCGCAGAGACCATTTTCTGACCGGTGATGAAATCGGGGATGTGTGGTGGCAGGCCAACCTTCGCCTCTTTGGGGAAAGCGTGGAAATGATTCCCGAATACCGCTGGGGTTGGTCCTATATTTCCCATTTTATCCATTCGCGATTTTACTGTTATAGTTATGTATTCGGAGAACTGGTGGTTCTTTCCTTGTTTCAAAGGTATCAGGAAGAAGGAAATTCTTTTCTCCCCCGCTTGATCCGGCTTTTGGAAAGCGGTGGCTCTCAGAGTCCCGATGATCTTCTGGCCCAAGTAGAGATGGATATCAATCAGGCTGATTTTTGGGAAAAAGGATTCAAAGTAATTCGCGGTCTGATCGATGAGCTAAAAAGCCTTGGGCCGTGGGATAAAATATGTGTCGGGGAAGATCTGTAATGAAACCAAATCGGATTATTTTCCTGATCCCTATCCTCATCTGTGAACTCGCTTTCTCTCGGGGCCAGGATATCTTGGCCTGTACCCTTTTTGGAGCTGCCGGCAATTCGGTTTCAGGGGGCGGGGTTCTCATTGGGAAAACGCGAGATCTGGGCCGAAGGGAAGAGCAGGTTTTTATAAAGGAAACTCCCTCCGTAGGGATTGCTTTTCTGGGCATCGCTTCCCGGAAAAACGGCCGTATGACCGCTGGCGTGAATGAGAAAGGGTTGGTCGTCGTCAATGCCGCGGCATCGAGCGTTCCTCAACGGTCTCGCCGGCATCTGCGCCTGGAGAAGATTTTCAGCCGGGCTGCTTCGGTGGAAGAAGCCTTAAAAATATTCCGCCAGGAGGGAGTGCAATCTCCGATCCATTACTTGCTGGCCGACCCTAAAAACCTTATTCTCCTGGAAGTTTACAGCCCGGAACGATTTGAAATCCGAAGAATTTCAGAAGGGGTTTTGATCCATACCAATCATTATTTTCTCCCCGAAATGAAAGCCAGGAACGGGAAGATTCCCGAAAGTTCCCATACCCGCTTGAATCGCATCCACGCCTTAATGCAGCATCAACCATTGACGATCCCCAAGTTCATTTCTTTTTCCCAGGATCATGAAAACGGCCCGGGAAACCTTTCCATCTGCCGGCATCGTCCACCGGGGAAGAATTCTGGCTGGCTTACGGTTTCTGCCCTTGTCATTGGTCTAGAAGAAGGAACCTCCCCGCAGGTCTGGTTCCGGCTGGGTCAACCCTGCGCGGGCGACTTTCAAAAAGCCTCCTTCCCCAATATTTAACTCGATTGCCTTGGAAATTCCTTACTCCAGAAATCCCACATGCCCCCTTTCGTAAGGGGGGGTTGGGGGCGATTTCAAAGGCTAATTTCCAAAACAATTTTGCTTAACAAAATTTTTAAAGTTTGAACGTTGATGATCTCGTAAAAAATCAGAAAAGCCGTCACTCCTGCGCAAGCAAGAGTCCAGAACTGCTTGAATTAACTGGATTCCGGGTCAAGCCCGGAATGACAGACCACAGGAGATTGTTGTAAATATGCGCAAAAATTTAGGGCGTTTTGTATAAATCCGAATTTCGAATTTTTTTACTTGGTTAGAGCAGCTAAATTCGCTATAGTAATCAAAAAATCTCCCTACCGCAGGGGTTTCAAAATGGCTCGAAAAATCCGCCGGGGTTTGGAAGTCTTCGGAAAACCTAAAAAGCTTTTTCAGGATCAACAAGGGGCAATCCACCAGGACACCGGTGCGCTACCAGTAGATAGTTTTCCGAGGTATGATATTGAAACCGGGAAATCCGATGAACCCAAAGAACAATTGTTGATTGAAAGTTTGAAGATCGCTTTGTTGATCTTGCAGAGTGAAAAAGTCCTACCCTTGGCCGATTTGGCCCACCGCATCGTGGAAGAGTTGATGGTCAACCCCAATTATACGTATCGGGAACTTCTGGAGACTTTAAAAGCCGACGAGCGCTTCTCCGTAACCAGCGGGCAATTGATCAGTCTGCCTTCGGTCGAAAACCCGACTGAAGTTTTTTTCCAGCGGATGGCCAAAATAAAGAGGGTCAAAAAGGGGCATTGAAAAATAGGAAGGGATAAAGTTGACAACAGACAAATCCAGAGACGGAAAGTGGGTTCATACCCGGAAAATCGAAATTAATACTTTAGACCTCGGCGATCATCAGGTACTCCTCGAAGGGAAATTGGCGGACACGAGAACCTCTCATTCTCCATCCGGAGAACCTGAGGGGAGTTCCGTTTTAGTCCACCACCTCACCGCCCGACTATGGGTTCAGGGCCCTGACTTAACCATTTCCGCGGTGGAAGCGGAGATGCCCACCATCCCCCGGGAAATATGTCCGCAAGCTTTGCCGGCAGTGCAAAAGTTAGTGGGCCTCAAGATCATTACCGGATTTACTCAAAAGGTGAAGGATTTGATCGGGGATGTAAAAGGATGTTCTCACCTGACCAATCTTTTTCTGACCCTGGGGCCGGTAGCCGTTCAGGGTTACTTTGCCGCTTACGGCGGAAGGCCTGGAGCCAGGGCGTTGGATAACCCGAGTATATCCCGGGTGATCGATAGCTGCCATGTCTGGCGGAAAGACGGTCCTTATGTAAAGTCCTTGGCCGCGGCCACGGCAAGGGAGAAAAAAGGGGCATAAGATGTTATGGTGGGTGCGATTCATTCTTTTGGCCGCAGTGGCCGGATTCTTTCTGGAGTTTGGAATCGAAGAGATGGTCCGGGCCTATCAACTCCGACACCCGGGTGCTTTTTTAGCTTCTTTTTTTTCTTCAAGCTTCATTATCCTGATCAGTGGAACTTTGCTCGTAGGGTTTATTTGGAAAATGATCGTGAGAGGGAAAGGAAAGAAAGAGTTTTAGGGATTGGGGCGTGACTTGAATCCTTTATTATTAAACAAGGAGGCAAAAATAAGATGGAGGTAAGTTTTAATTTAAGCGGAAAAGTGGCCATCGTTACCGGGGGGGGAAGGGGAATCGGCCGGGCTATTGCCCTGGGACTGGCCGGGGCCGGTGCT